>JAXDNZ010000612.1:0-9213 GCA_034669185.1 Hyphomicrobiales bacterium | reverse complement strand
GTTGAACTGCGCCCGCGATCTCCAACAGTCCATCCGCGCGCTGCGTTTCGAACATCAGGGCCAAGTGTTCGTCAATACTTGCAGTTTCGGGATTGCCGAGTGGGAGACGGGAGACACGATAGATCGGTTGCTTCGTCGTGCCGACATAGCAATGTACCAAGCCAAGCAGTCGGGCCGAGACACGCTCGTCGTGGCGGATACCTTTGCGCTTACCGCGCACCACGATGAATGGCGCGGCGCGGTCCGAGTGGGTCGCAGGCCCACATAAAACCTGCGTGTCAGGCGAGCCGTCCACACCATGAAAAAGGCACCGGACGGAATGCAGCACGAGGTTGTGCATCGATGATCCGGGATCCCGGTTTGCGATCAGGATAACGGAGGTCCGGGTTCGGCAGCACATCGCTTCGCTTCCAGCTGCGCCCCGGGGGGCACGCGGCTCTACTGCGCCTCGAACTTGGCGGCCTTGAGCAGTGCGACGTGCTTCGGCACTTCCGCCGCGATGAAAGCCTTGGTCTCGTCGATGGTCTCGATCACGGGCTCGAGCAGCGATGTGTTGAGCCGCCGGACGACCTCCGGATCGCGCAGCGTCTCGCGCATCAGTCCGTTGATGCGCTGGCGGATCTCGAGCGGCGTGCCTTTCGGCGCCCACAGCCCGTACCAGGACTGGAAGTCGTAACCGGGCAGGCCCTGCTCGGAGAGCGTCGCGATTCGGGCGCGAGCGGTGAGCGCTCCTTGGTCGTGATGCCGAGCGTCTTGACGCGGCCTTCCTTGGCGGCGGGCAGCAGCGCGAAGGAGGCGTCGATCAGGAGCTGCACATGGCCGCCGATCACGTCCGTGAGGGCGGGCGCCGTGCCGCGATAGGGCGAGGTCGCGATGGTGACGCCGGTGCGCGTCATGAATTCGACGGTTGCAAGATGGCTCGGCGCGCCGAGCGCTGGAATCGCGAAGGTCCATTCGTCGGGCTTCGCCTTGGCGGCGGCGACCACCTCGGCGATCGTGGTCTGCGGCATCTTCGGCGACATCACCATCAACAGCGGCGCGCTGCGGTGCGCCCGATCACCTCGAAGTCCGCCTGCGGGTCGAAGGTCACGCCTTTCACGGCGTGGTTCAGGATGATGTGGTTGAACGCGGACGCGAGCAGCGTGTAGCCGTCCGGCGCCGCGTTGAGCACGGCGGTCGTGCCGATCGATGCGCTGCCGCCGGCGCGGTTCTCCACGATCGTCGTCGCGCCGAGCTTATCCTGCAGCACCTGCGCGGCGAGACGGCCCATCGCGTCGTTCGCGGCGCCGGCCGGCTACGGCACGATCACGCGGATCGGTTGGCCGCTCGGCCAGCCTTGTGCATGGACCGCGGGCGCGGCGAGCGTCGCGGCGGCGCCGAGGAGGAGCGTGCGGCGTTTCATAAGTCGAGGTTTGAACTCACCCATTCACTTCACCTCCACATTTGCCTGCGTCGCGACGTCCCGCCACAGCGCGATATCCCGCTTGATGAAGGCGGCGAATTCGTCCGGAGAATTTCCGACGAGCTGCATCGCTTGCGCTTCCAGCAATGCCTGGGTGGCCGGGTCCTTCAGCGCCTTCACGATCTCCTCGTTTAGCCGTTTGACGATCGCCGGGGGTGTCCGGGCAGGCGCCAAAATGCCGTGCCAGCCGATGGCATCGAATCCCGGATAACCGCTTTCCGCGATGGTCGGGATGTCCGGTGCAATCGCGGCGCGCTCCCGGCTGCTCACCGCGAGCGCGCGCAGCGTGCCGGCCTGTATGTGCGGCAGCGACGTCACCGCATCGGCGAAAACCATCGTGACCTGACCGGCAAGAAGATCGCCCACCGCGAGCGCCGTCCCGCGATAGGGGATGTGCGTCATCTTCAAGCCGGCGCGCGCGCTGAACAGCTCGGCCACGAGATGGTTGGCGGCGCCGACGCCGGTCGTGCCGTAGTTGAACTCGCCCGGCTTGCTCTTCGCCAGCGCGACGAACTCGGCAAGATTCTTGACTGGCAGCCCGGCGTTCACCACCAAGATATAGGGATACGCCGTGGTCATGGTGATCGGCGCGAAATCCCGCATCGGATCGTAACGGAGATTCTTGTAGACGGCGGGATTGATCGAGATCGGGCCGGACTGGCCGACGAGCAGCGTGTAGCCGTCCGGATCGGCTTTCTGCACCGCTTCGGTGCCGAGGATCGAGCCGGCTCCGCCGCGGTTCTCGATCACGATCGGTTGCCCGATGGTTTCACTGACGCGCTTGGCGACGATGCGGGCGATGGCGTCGGCGCCGCCGCCGGGCGCATAAGGCACGATCATCCGGATCGGACGCGACGGGTAGTCGTCGGCGTGTGACGTGCCAGCCGCGAGGCCGGCCGCCAAGACAGCGGCGAGCGAAAGGGACTTGCGGATGATCGGCACGGCGTCCGCCCTCTTTGAGTTGCTTGTTCCGCTCTCTTCTTGCCGCCAACCTAGCGCAATGGTCCGATCAGGGGGATTGGCAAAACCGCGCATGTGATGTGCCGAATGTTCCGTTGCGCTCCGCGCGGGCTTGACGGATGCTCGCGCGAGGCGAGGAAAACAATGCTGCACAAAGTAGGCGTCACACAGAGTCTGGCCCGCCTTGTCGTCACCACGCGATGGGAGGACATCCCCGACGCCGTGCGGCATCAGGCCAAGCGTTCGTTCATGAATTTCTTCGCCGTCGCGCTCGCCGGCTGCCGCACCGACGCGATCGAGATCGCGCTGCGATCACTTCTTTCGTTCTCCGGCGGCAAGCAGGCGACGATCGTCGGCCGCGGCGAACGCATCGACGCGCTCAGCGCGGCCTTCCTCAATGCGGCCGCCGCGAACGTGCAGGATTTCTGCGACACGCATGTGCGCACCGTGATCCATCCGACCGCGCCGGTCGCGCCCGCATTGCTTGCGCTCGCCGAGATGCGCCCGGTGAGCGGCCGCGATCTGCTGCTCGCCTTCGTGCTGGGGCAAGAGGTGCAGGCGCGCATCGGTCTCGCGGTTTCGCCCGGCCACTACAACAGAGGCTGGCACATCACGTCGACCTGCGGAATTTTCGGCGCTGCCGCGGGCGCCGGTAAGCTGCTCGGGCTCGACGAGACCAAGATGGTCTGGGCGATCGGAACCGCGGCGACGCAATCGTCCGGCCTGTGCGAAAGCCTCGGCACGGCATCGAAGTGCGCCAACGTCGGCAACTCGGCGCGCAACGGGCTCTGGTCGGCGCTGCTGGCGCACAAGGGGTTTGACGGTCCGGCGGAGCCGCTTGCCGGCGTGCAGGGGTTTTACAGCGCGGTCGGCGATCCGCCGAACCTGGCTCTCGTCACCGACGAACTCGGCGAAAGCTGGGAACTGATGCAGACATCCTACAAGCCGTATCCGTGCGGGTTCGTGATCCACCCGGTGCTCGACTGCGTGCTCGATTGGCGCCGCGACAATCCCAGGGCCGTGGTCGAGAGGATTGTCGTGCGCGGCAACCCGCTGCTCGCGGCGCGGACCGACCGGCCGGACGTCTCGACCGGACGAGAGTCGCAGGTGAGCGTGCAGCATGCGGTCGCGGCGGCGATCGTCACCGGGAAGGCCGGTGTGGATCAGTTCACCGACGCGTGCGTGCGCGATTCCGCTGTGCTGGCCTTGCGCCGCAAGGTCACGGTTGAGCGTGATCCATCATTCAGCACGGTGGCGGCGGCGGTCGACATCACCACGGCGGACGGCACGACACACAAACTGTTGCAATCGGCCGCGCGCGGCAGCGACGGCAATCCGATGAGCGATCATGATCTCGAGCAGAAGCTGCGGACGTGCGCCGCCGGCTGGGATCCGCGGCACGATATCGCGCCGCTGATCGACGCGGTCTGGGCGCTCGACCAGAGTCCGGACGTGTCCAGGCTTGCGTCGCTGGCGGCGCCACGGGGCTAACAGGATCGAGCCATGCCATTCAAATGCAATCAGCCGGCAATTCCGACCGTTCAATCCGAGGACGCCAACACACGCATCACGCGCTGGGACTTCGCGCCCGGCTCCGCGACCGGCTATCACACGCATGGCTGGCCGTATTTCGTCGTGATGCTGACCGACGCCGTGATGAAGATCGAGGCGAAGGACGGTGCTGTCAGTGAGGTGCGGCTCAGCGCAGGCCAATCCTATCAGCGCCCATCGGGCGTGGAGCACGATGTGATGAACGGTTCGGACAAGCCGATGGCGTTCGTCGAGATCGAGATCAAGCGGCCTGAGGGGTTGGCATGAACGCGTTGCGCGGGCCTCGCCCGCGCAACAGTTCGGCAATGAGTGAAGTCACACCGCGTGCTGCGGCCGCAGCCGCTTCACGCCCTTCGGCAGGTTGACCTCGAACCACGCTGCGATGCGGTCCTGGTTGCGGTAGTAGAGCAGACCCGCCGCGATCACGCCGACACCGATCAGCGAGAGCGCGAACGGGAACAGGAGCGAGTCTCTGAACACTTTGTTCGCGAGGTCGCCGAGATAAAGCGCGACGCCGATCACGCCGAACACCGCGAAGACGCGCCGCGCCAGGAACACCGAGCCGAACAGCAGGCCGACATTGAGTGCGCAATAGAGCGCCTTCTCGAACGCGGTGCCGCCCGAGCTCGCCGTGATGCCGCCCCAGAAGGCGAGCAGCCCGAACAGATAGAGCCAGAACGCGAAGTCGCCGGTGCGCTGCATGCGGTCGGTGCCGTAGGCGACGGCGAGGATCGCCGCGCCGAGCCACACCGACACGCGCCGGCGGGTTTCCCAGTCGGCGTAATCCGCGCCGGCGATCCAGGGCGCAAGGTCCATCGACATGAACCAGAGCGCGAGCGCGATGATCGAGACGATGAAGGGGAAGCGATAGAAGCGCAGCGCCAGCGCGGCGACGGTGATCGCCGCGACCTCCATGAAGATCCAGCTGCCTTTGATCCAGACGTAGAAGTCCCGCACGGTGCCGGGCTTGCCGAACCGCCCCCACCAGCCGAGATGGTCCTGGATGCCGTAGACGGCGAGCGGCGCCATCGAGACCGCGATGGCGATCAGGAGGCCGCCGGGCGTGTGCAGGTTCTTCTCGTGCCAGAGATAATGTCCGCCGGCCCAGAACACGGCCGCATAGACCAAGGCCGTGATGGCGAGTGCCTGCCCGCCCATCTGCGAGAAGGCGAGCGTCGAGAACAGCCCCATCGCGCCGATGACGATCAGTGCGCCCGCGTACCAGAGCAGATGCGCGACATCGAAGCGCGGGCCAGCCGGTGAGGGATCGCGCGCGACGCGCTGACTGAGGAACTCGAGGAGGCGCGCAAGCTGCGCCGTATCGAGGATGCCGGCGGCGGAAGCTGCGCGCAGGTCGGATTCCGAAAACATGGCCAAGCTCCAATCGGCGCCGGGGACGCGCCATTCAGTCCATTTGTCGCGACATCCATGAACAAGGTTCAAGACAGACAAAACGGGTGAAATTGAGCATCCTGTGCGCAATGCCCAAACGAGGTGCCGCCGTGACCCTATCCTTGGACGAGATTCGCCGCGAGCTGTTCACCTCTGTCCTCTCCGACTGCCTCGATGCGGTGGGGCTGATGGATCAGGCCCTCCCGTCGCGTATCCGCCCGCTCGACGAGGCCAGCGTCATGGTCGGGCGCGCGCGCACCGGGCAGTTCATGGAGGTCGAGCGCCACGAGGCGGGAACGAATCCCTACGAACTCGAGATCGCGCTGATCGACAGCCTGGCGCCCGGGGACGTCCCGGTCTTCGCTTGCGTCAATCCGGAACGCATCGCGCCGTGGGGCGAGCTTCTGTCCACGGCGGCGCAGGCGCGCGGCGCCGCCGGGGCGCTGATGGACGGCGCCGTGCGCGATATCAAGGCGATCCGCCGGATGGGCTTTCCGGTGTTTCATGGCGGCATCGGTCCGCTCGACACCAAGGGGCGGGGCCGCGTGATCGCGATCGACGTACCGGTGCGTTGCGCCGGCGTGAAGGTCGAGAGCGGGGATCTCGTATTCGGCGACGCGGACGGCGTCGTGGTCGTGCCGCGCGCGGCCGAGGCGCAAGTGCTCGCGCTCGCATTCGAGAAGATCAAGGGCGAGAAACGCACGCTCGACGACCTGCGTGCGGGCGAGAAGCTCGCCGACGTGTTCGCGAAATATGGGATTCTCTAGGCTTTGCGGCGACGCGGCCGGGAACAGCACGTTGCGAATCATACAATTTAAACCAATCCGATTAACCGCCGATTTCAGCCTCGTACGTATTCTACCGGACTGCCACCGGGGGCAGGGCATCAGCGGCTGGGCATGGGAAGCACAGGACTAGCGGCCGTCTGCGACGAGGCGGGCCGGCTCAAGGGGCAGCTCGCGCTGCACGCGATGGCGCTCGACGGCATGACGCACGGGCTATGCATGCTCGACGCCACGCTGCGCGTCGCACTGTTCAACCGCCGCTTCATCGAGTTGTACCAGTTCTCGCCCGAGGTCCTGCGCGTCGGCGCCACGCTGCACCGGCTGGTCGAGCACGGGGCCGAATGCGGGCATTATCCGGCCACCAAGGTCGCCGAGGTCCACCGGCGCCTGATGGAGCAGATCGCGCGCGGCGCGCCGTTCGAGCTGCGCCGCCAGCTTTCCAGCGGACGCACCTTCGCGCTGCGCTATCAGCCGGTGGCCGAAGGCGGCTGGGTGATCCTGCTCGAGGACGTGACCGAACGTCAGCGCAAGGAATACGACCTGCGCGTCCAGTTCGAGCGCTTCGACCAGGCCGTCAACCACATGTCGCATGGACTGTGCGTGGTCGATGCCGACCACCGCATCGTGCTGTTCAACCAGAAATTTCTCGACATGTACGATCTCTCGCCGGCCTTCCTGAAGGTCGGCGTGTGGATGCGCGACGTCATCGAATATGGCGCGACGCACGGATACTTCGACGCCGAGCCGGAGCGGGTGTGGCAGCGCCGGCTCGAGCGCATGGCGGCGCGCGAGCCCTTCCAGCAGCGCCAGCAGCTCAGGAACGGGCGCAGCTACGTGCTGCACTATCACCCGATGGCGGAAGGCGGCTGGGTGACGCTGTGCGAGGACGTGACCGAGCGCAAGCGCATGGAGGAGACGCTTCGCCTCCAGTTCGAGCGCTTCGACCAGGCGCTCAGCCACATGTCGCATGGGCTGTGCATGTTCGGCCCCGACGAGCGGCTGATCGTCTGCAACACGCGATATCTCGACATCTACGGCCTCGACCCCGCGGTCATCAAACCTGGCGTCACGCATCGCGAGCTGCTCGCGCACTGGATCGCGAATGGGAACGAGCCCGGCATGTCGGCGCAGGCTTTCCACGACAAGCGCAAGGCGGCGGTCGACGGCAAGGAGCTCTCAAGCATGCTCCTGCATCTGAAGGACGGCCGCGTGATCGAGGCGATCTCGCGTCCGACCCCGGATGGCGGCTGGGTCTCGGCGCACGAGGACGTGACCGAGCGCCTCTGCTACGAGAAGGTGCTGCGCGAGCAGAACATCCTGTTCGACGCTGCGCTGGAGAACATGGCGCACGCGCTGTGCATGTTCGACAGGGATTGGCGAGTCATCGTCTACAACCGACGCTTCCTCGAGCTTTACGGCCTTTCGGCCGACGACGTGAAGCCGGGGACGCCGCTGATCGATCTTGTCCGCTTCAGCCTGGCGAAGGGCGTTCACGCGCTTGCGGGCCAAAGTCCCGAGCAGTTCCTCGACGCTTTCAAGCACCGCGTCATGGTCGATGGCGACCAGGTCGTGCTGCGGCGCTTCGCCGACGGACGTCTGATTGCGGTGCGCTACCAGCCGCTGGAGAACGGCGGCCGCGTGTGCACCTATGAGGACATCACCGAACGCGAGCGCGCCGCCGACGAACTGAAGGAACAGCATCGCCGCTTCGACATCGCACTCAACAACATGGCGCACGGTCTGTGCATGTTCGACGCCGACATGCGGCTGATCGTGAGCAACAAGCGCTATGCCGAGATGTTCAACCTGCCGCCGGACTTCGTGCGTCCCGGCATTATGGTGCGCGACGTGATCGCGAAGAGTCACGCGATCGGGAACTATCGGCATCGCGACGTGACGGTCGACGAGCTTTACGATTCCTATGTGGAGTCGCTCAAGGCCGGCGATCTCGTCGTGCATCGCCATCTCGCCGACGGCCGCCTGGTCAAGCTCACGCACGAGCCGATGACGCAGGGCGGCTGGGTCGCCATCTACGAGGACATCACCGAGCGCCACCGCGCCGAACAAGACATCGCGCACATGGCGCGTCACGACGCACTGACCGATCTGCCGAATCGCGTCCTGTTCCGCGAGCGCATGGACGAAGGACTGTCGCGCGTCGAAGGCTTCGGCGAGACCCTGGCGCTGCTCTGTCTCGATCTCGACAACTTCAAGGGCGTGAACGACACGCTCGGTCATCCGATCGGCGACCGGCTGCTCGGCACCATCGCGGAGCGCGTCCGCGGCGCGGTCGGGGAGGGCGATACGGTCGCGCGGCTCGGCGGCGACGAGTTCGCGGTGCTGCAATGCAACGCGAGCGCACGATCGGCCGAGATCCTGGCGCGCCGGCTGGTCGAGATCATCGCGGAGCCGGTCGAGATCGATGGACAGGAGATCAATTCGGCGGTCAGCATCGGCATCGCACTGGCGCCGAATGACGGCACCGCCGCCGATCATCTCATGAAATGCGCGGACCTCGCGCTCTACCGGGCCAAGGCGGAAGGTCGCGCCACCTTCCGCTTCTTCGAGCCCGACATGGACGCGCGCATCCAGGCGCGCCGCGCGATGGAGCTCGATCTGCGCCGTGCGCTCACGGCCGGCGAGTTCTTCCTGGTCTATCAGCCGCAGATTAACCTCGCGACCAACGAGCTGGTCGCCATGGAGGCGCTGCTGCGCTGGAGCCACGGCGAGCGAGGCACGGTGTCGCCGGCCGAGTTCATTCCGCTCGCCGAGGAGATGGGCTTGAGTGTGCCGCTCGGCGAATGGGTGTTGCGCGAGGCTTGCAAGGAGGCGGCGCGCTGGCCCGATCCGATCAAGGTCGCCGTCAACCTCTCGCCCGTCCAGTTCCGCAATCGCGGGCTGGTCACGATGGTGACGCAGGCGCTCGCGGCGGCGCGGCTCGCCCCGCATCGGCTCGAACTTGAGATCACCGAAGCGGTGCTGCTGCAGGACGACGAGACGATCGTCACCATGCTGCATCAATTGCGCGCACTCGGCGTGCGCATCGCGATGGACGATTTCGGC
>JAXDNZ010000611.1:0-3881 GCA_034669185.1 Hyphomicrobiales bacterium | reverse complement strand
AAGAAAAAGAAAAGCCCGGCCGGGTGGCCGGGCTTTTCTCGTGGACGTCGCCCGGGAGAGAAGCGACGTCGACGGCTTGACGACGACTGCCTCAGCGCCAGAACAGCGCCAGCAGGATGATGATGGGTATCGGAACGCCCAACAGCCAGAGCAAAATACCTCGTCCCATAGTGTCCTCCTGACCTGTTGAATCGGCCCAACAACGCCGCGTCGCGGCGAAGGTTCCGCTGTCGACAGGAACGTCAGGCGCGGGCGCCGGGCCGCTTCGGGGCGAGCAGCTTCATCACATTACCCTTGGCCTGCTTGACCTGATCGAAGGTGCATTGGCGCGCCGCCTTGTCGGGCCGCCAGCGCATCAGCCGCGTGCCGTGGCGGAAGCGGTCGCCGGAAAAATGGTCGTAGCAGACCTCGACGACGAGCTTCGGCTTGAGCGGCACCCATTCGGCCGAGCGTGCGGTCGACCAGCGGCTCGGGCCGCCGGGCGCCGCGCCGCTAAAGCCGGGCGGACCGACCAGCGGCTTGAGCTTCGCGGTCAGGGCTTTCTTGTCGGCGTTGGCGATCGTTGATGTAAAGCCCACATGATCGAGCTTGCCGTCGTCATTGTAGAGGCCGAGCAGGAGCGAACCGACGACATCCTTGCCTTCGTTATAGCGGAAGCCACCGACCACGCAGTCGGCGCTGCGGTAGTTCTTGATCTTCTGCATGCCGTCACGGGTGCCGCCGAGATAGGCAAGGTCGCGGCGCTTGGCGATGATGCCGTCGAGCGTCGCGCCGACTTGGCGGAGCCACTTGCGCGCATCGGCGAGCTTGGTGGTCGCCGGCGAGAGGCGGAAATGCGGATGGTCCGCGAGGGCCGATCTGGCAAATTGCTCGAGCTTCTCGCGGCGCTCCGACAGCGGCCGGTCGGTGTAGACGCCATCTCCGTCCGCGAGCAGGTCGAACGTGATGAAGATCGCGGGCGTCTCGGCCGCGAGCTTCGCGATACGGCTCGCCGCCGGATGAATCCGCTGCAGGAGATCGTCGAACGAGAACGCCTGCCCGTGCGGCACCGCCAGTTCGCCGTCGAGCACGAAGCGTTTGCGTCCGATCCTTTGAACCGCCGCGACGATCTCGGGGAAATAGCGGTCCAGCGGCTTGCCCGCCTTCGATTGCAGCGACACGGACGCGCCGTCGCGGAAGATGAGACAGCGGAAGCCGTCCCACTTCGGCTCGTACTGCCAGTCGGGGCCGGCCGGAATCTCGTCGACGGAGAGCGCTTCCATCGGCGCGAGGGGCGGACGCAAGGACGGCATGGCCTGTTCCGATGCAGAACGACTCTAACCACGCAGAGCGGACGCGGTTCCGACCCGCTACCGCACCCCACGGCCTAAATTGGAACCCGCGGGAACTTCGGGCGTTTGGCGGGTGACTATTCACACCGAACTGCGGGGAACGCCATGTCGCTTGGAACCATCCTGCTCATCATTGTCGTCTTGCTTTTGATCGGCTCGTTGCCGACATGGCCTTACAGCTCGAGCTGGGGCTATTACCCGACCGGCGGCCTCGGCCTCGTCGTCATCATCCTTCTCATCCTGCTGCTGATGGGACGGATCTAGCGCCCGTCCGCAAAGGCTCGCGCAAGCGGGCCTTTGCGTTACGGCGGGTAGACCCGCCTACCGCGAGCGGCCGCGTTTCGGATTGTCGTTCGCACCGATGCGGCGCGTACTCTCGCGCAACGCGTCCTTCAGGGTGGTGGGCCGCTTGTGTTTCGCGAGCAGGTCGGCAAACGCCTCGTCCGCCAGCTCCTGGAAGCTTTTCATGCTGTCGCGCGCATAGAGATCGAGCGCCGCCCAGGTCGCCGCGTCGAAGGTGACGCGCTTGCCGACTTCGCGCCGCGGCTCGGGCTTGCCTCGCTTCATCACGGTTTGCTCACAGGTAATCTGAGCGGCCAGCAAAACCGGGAGTCGGCTGGTCTATTCACCCCGCCCGCCTTGCCTTGCTTTCCTCGCGCCAGAACTTCTTGTGCCGGCCGACGAGATTGCGTTGCGGGATGCGCACGATCTTGTCCTGATCGGGGACCGCGTATCCGATGCGTTGCGCGGTGCGGCCGTGTCGTTTCAGGATCGCCAGCGTCGCGTCGACGTCGGCGGGAGCGACGACGTAGCAGAAGCCGATGCCCATGTTGAACACTTCGTACATTTCGGTGTCGTCGACGTTCGCCAGATGCTGGATCAGGCCGAACAGCGGATGCGGCTCGATCAGCGCGTCGATCACGTAGCCGACCTGCGCCGCGACGCGGGTCAGGTTGAGCAAGCCGTCGCTGGTGATGTTGATCAGCGCTTTCGCCTGGACTTTTTCGAGGATCTCCAGCGCCTCGGGCACGTAGATGTGCGTTGGCTTGAGCAGCTCCTCGCCGACGGTGGTGCCGAGCTCGTCGAACTTCTGGCCCGCCGTGTAGGTGGCGTTGCCGAAGAACGCCCTGCGGGCGAGCGACAGGCCGTTGCTGTGGATGCCGTTGCTGCGCACGCCAATGACGACGTCGCCCTCCCTGACGGTGCTGCCGTCGACGATCTTGTCGAGCGGGACGCGCCCGATCGCCATGCCGACGAGATCGAACCCTTCCACGATGTCCTTGAGCTGCGAGGTCTCGCCGCCGGAAATCGAAATACCCGCCATCTCGGCGCCCGCGCACAGGCCGGCGCCGACCGCGTCGAGCATCGCGGCATCGGTGCGCTCGACTGCGATGTAGTCGACCATCGAGATCGGCTTTGCGCCGACACAGATCATGTCGTTGACGTTCATCGCGACGCAATCGATGCCGATGGTATCGTACTTGCCCATCATGTCGGCGATGATGGTTTTCGAGCCGACACCGTCGGTGCAGAGCGCGACGCCGATGCCGTCCATCTCGATCACGTTGGCGAAATAGCCGATCGGAAGCACGACGCGCCCAAGTCCTGCGCGCGGCCAGGTGCGCTGCACCCGCGCGATGATGTTGGTGAGGCCGGCTTCGGCTTCGGCGGTGTCGACGCCGCTCTCCCGGTAGGCTTCCTTGCGATCGTCCATCGGCCATTCGGTTCCTGGATTCGGCTTGAGTCCTAGCATGTGCCGCAGCGCGGTTGCCATCGCCGACGCCGCGCTATACCCAGCCGAAACGAGGACAATTCGTCATGAATTCGCTCTTCCGGCTGGCCGCGACGGCCACAATTGCGCTTGCGCTGCACACTTCCGCTTGCGCCGCCGAGGTTGCGTATCCGCCCGGCTCGCGCATCGGGCTGGTGCCACCCGCCGGCATGACGGCGAGCCCGCGCTTTCAGGGCTTCGAGGACCTCGCACGCGGCGCCGTGATGGTCGTCACCGAGCTTTCGGGCCAAAGCTACGCCCGGGTGGCAGGGGAGTTCAGCCCCGAGACCATGCAGGCCAGCGGCATGGAGGTGTTGAGCCGTGAAGAATTCGCGCTGCCCGGCGGCCCGGCCGTGATCGTCGCGGCGCGCCAGGCGGTCGGCGGCTTCATGATGCGCAAGTGGGCACTCTCCGGACTGGTCGGCGATCTCACGGTGATCGTCATCCTGACGATGCCGGAGGACCGACGCGATGCTTATCCGGACGCCGCGGTACGCGCCGCGCTGATGAGCGTGATGGTGCGTCCGAAGCTGTCCGCCGACGAGATGCTCGCCGTGCTGCCGTACCGCTTGAGCGATCTCGGTGGATTCCGCTTGATGCGCGCGACGCCCAATGGCGCCGCGGCGCTGACGTTGGGCCCGAACGACACGCCGCTGCCTGCGGAGCAGCCGTACGTGATGGTGGCGATGCAGTCCGCCAATGTGCCGGCGGCCGAGCAGGACAACGTTGCGCGCCGGGCATTCGCCGAGCTCAGCCCGCGCGGCGCGGACCGCATCGTG
>JAXDNZ010000610.1:0-3783 GCA_034669185.1 Hyphomicrobiales bacterium | reverse complement strand
GTTAGCACGAGATCGAGGCGTGCGTCGCGCGGCGTGACCGGGACCGCGCCGATTTCCTGGACCGCGTAGGCGATGCCGACGGCGACTACCGGCTTCATCGCGCGAAACTTGGCGATGGTCATGTCGTAGTAGCCGGCGCCATAGCCGATGCGGTTTCCCTGCCGGTCGAAGGCGAGCAGCGGCACCAGCAGGATATCGGGCGCGACCTCGGGGGCGTCCGGCATCGGCTCGCGGATGCCCCAGACGCCGGAGGCGAGCGGGGCGCCAAAATTCCACGCGCGCATGATGAGCGGCTTGCCGCGCGCGGCGACGACCGGAAGCGCCAGCTGCGCGCCGGCGTCGGCGAGCTTGCGCATCAGCGGGATCGGGTTGATCTCGGACTTGAGCGGGGAAAAGCCGGACACGATTGTCCCCGGCACGATGCTCAGCGGAAATGCGCGCGATGCGATCGTCTCGGCGGCCCTTGCGCGGGCGTCCGCGGGCAGTTGGCCGCGCCGCGCCCTCGCATCGCTGCGCAGCGCTGCCTTGGTTTCCTCGATTCGGGTCGGGCCTTGCATGAGTGCGGAGCCGCATGAGCCGTCGGACTTCGACCCCGGGAACCTACAGAAGTAGGTGGGCGCCATATGTCCGGACCCACGGGCCCGGCCAGGGACAGCTCCCTTCAGGATCGTAAGGCCCCGGGAGTATTTATCCAACGCACTCCGCAGCCCCGCCCCGACAATGTAGTCAGTAGCTTGCGCCGGCGCCACCCAGGCTTTCAGCCGATCCCGACCCCGCTTCCTCCCACCGTCAGATTGAGGGTGCGGGTGACGCCTTCGATGCGCTCGGCGGCGGCGTTGAGCGCCGCGACGATCGCGGCCTGCGTCGCCTGCGCGCGGTCGGAGGACGCGACGCGGGCATCCTGCAGCGCCGCGAGATCTTCCTCCAGGCGCCGCATGCGCTTGCCCGCATCGGTCAGCTCGTCCGCGATGGTGAGGGCCGCCATCACCACCAGCCGGGTGTCGCCGATCGCGCCGAAGCTGGCCTTTAATTGGTCGATGCGGTGGTCGAGGTCCTTGGCAAGCCGCCGCAGATGATCTTCCTGCCCGTCCTCGCAGGCCATGCGGTACTGGCGGCCGTGGATCGTGACGTTGACGTGGCTCATGGCGGCGCCTCGAGCACCGAACGGATCGTATCGATCGCGACGTCAAGGCGCTGCGCGATGTCGCGGTTGGTTGATTCCAGTGCGCGGGCGCGTGCGGTGGCGGTGTCGAGATCCGAGGCGAGGCGCGAGCGGTCCGAACCGAGCGCATGAATTTGCGCCGCAAGCGCGCTCTCGCTTTTGTCGGTGTCGCGTCGCCGTTCAACCGCCGCTTCCAGCGCATCAAGCGCTGCTGCGAGCCGTTTCGTGGCGGCGTCGATCGCGCTCGCGTCCGTCATCGCTTCCCCGTCATGGCCGACCACCGCCCGCGGTGCGCCCATGAAATGCGTGCGGCGCCAAGGATTTGCAGCAGGAATCTTACGTTGCACGCCACCCGTGCGTCAACGCTCACCCATCATGCGGGCAAAACAATGTCACCGACCCTTAGCGGGCAGGTTGGGAAACAGCGGCGGGCTGGGGGTACGGCCCCTTCTGGTCGACGACCAGCACTCTTTGGGTGACGTCCACCAAGTAGATGAACACGTCCATACCGCTTGCTAGGATCGTGGTTTCAACGCGGGAAATCTCATGGACCAGCTTCACTACAAGTCGGCGCTCGAGCTTGCAGGCCTCATCCGCCGCAAGAAGATCGGGTGCCTCGAATTGCTCGATCACTTCCTCGCGCGAGTCGAAAAATACAATCCGAAGCTCAACGCGATCATCTGGATGAACAAGGACAAAGCACGCAAGCGCGCCAAGGCCGCGGACGCCGCGCTGCGAAAGGGCAAGCCGTTCGGACCGCTGCACGGCGTGCCGATGACCATCAAGGAGAGTTATCAGGTGGCTGGCTCGCCCACGACGTGGGGCGCGCCCAGCATGAAAGACAATGTGACCGAGGAGACCGCGATCTCCGCGCAGCGCATGATCGACGCAGGGGTCACGCTGTTCGGCAAGACCAATGTACCGCTGATGCTCGCCGACTGGCAAAGCTACAATGCGGTCTACGGCGTAACGCGCAATCCCTGGGACACCGACCGGACGCCGGGCGGCTCGTCCGGCGGATCAGCGGCCGCGCTCGCGAGCGGCATGACCGCCATCGACGCCGGCTCGGACATCGGCTCATCGATCCGCAACCCGGCGCACTACTGTGGGGTGTTCGGGCACAAGCCGACCTGGGGCCTCATCACCTATCGCGGGCACGCACTGCCGAATTCGGTCGCGCCGCCGGATATCTCGGTGGTTGGGCCGCTGGCGCGCTCTGCGGCCGATCTCGCGGTGGCGCTCGACGTCATGGCCGGGCCCGATCCCGACGACGGCGGCTACCTCAAGGTCGCGCTGGCGAAATGCGAAAAGACCTCCCTCAGGCAGTTCCGTATCGCGGTAAAGCTCACCGATCCGGCGAGCGACGTCGACACCGAATATGCCGACCAGTTGCAAGCGCTGGTCGACAAGCTCGCGAAAGCCGGCTGCAAGATCAAGGAAGCCGCGCCGGACGTCGACACCGCGCGCCTTCACGATATGTATATCCGCCTGCTGCGCGCCGCGACCTCCGCGCGCATGCCGGAATCCGACATTAAGGACTGGCAACGAGAGCTAGCAAGCGAACCGAACGAATATCTGGCGCAGTCGGTCGATGGCGTGACCATGACGCATCGCCGCTGGCTGCAACTCAACAACGAACGCCACCAGATGCGGCTCAGGTTCAACGCATTCTTCAAAGATTACGACGTTCTGCTCTGTCCGGTCGCGGCGTCAGCGGCCTTCCCGCACGACCACAAGCATGAGGGCAAGCGCTGGCGGCGCCGGATCACCGTCAACAACAAGCGCGTTTCGCCGACCGACCAGCTCTTCTGGGCCGGCTATTCGGGCCTCGTCTACCTGCCGTCAACCGTCGGGCCGGCCGGCATCACACCGTCGGGCCTGCCCACCGGCTATCAGGCGATCGCGGCGCAAGGGAAGGACAAGACGTCCATCGCCTTCGCCCGACTGGTTGAAAAAGCCGTCGGCGGTTTTGAGCCGCCGCCCGGCTACGATTGATCGTCAGACCCGTCGAACCGCAACCCCGCCAAAGCGCAGCGGCGGCGCGAACTCGCTGTCGCGATGCTTGCCGCCGATCCCGGCCGCGATCCATGCGGCTGCGGCCGCCGCCGCCAGTCCCGCCGCCAGGCAGAAGCCGAGGATCACGGCACTCTTGCGCGCTTGCGAGGCCGCATTGCGGGCATCGTTGAGGACCTGCGTGACGCGACGTTCCGCTTCGGGCGCCGGAAGTCCCGAGACCGACGCCGTGAGACGAACGAGTTGCGCGCGGTCTTCCGCCGGCAGTTCGGTCCGGCCAAGCCCTCGCATGATGATGCGGCCGGCTTCGGCGCGTACGTCCGGTCCGGCTGTTTCGGGCCGAAGCAGCCGCTCGATCTCGTTGGCGAGGAAGCTCGGGGCGCCCGCGGTGTCGCGCGGCGGAGATGCCGCACTGCCGGCCGCGTACATGTTCGCCGTGATGGCCAGCAGCGCCGCGCCGAGCATCACGCCGATCGCCCACGCGATCAGCCCATGCGTGCCGTCGCGGAATTCGACTTCGTCCGGCGCCGCTTTCCAGGTCGAGCGCACGCGGCCCGCCAGATAGCCGCCGAGGGCGAAGCTTCCGACCGCAACCAGCACGATCCAGA
>JAXDNZ010000609.1:0-5780 GCA_034669185.1 Hyphomicrobiales bacterium | reverse complement strand
TCTACGTGCTGACAGTGCTTGCGCGCGATGGCAAAGTGACCGAGGCCATGATCGACGCGACCGACGGCCATTGGCTCGACGGAAGCTGAGCGGGAGGACGAGCACTTGCGCCTTTTGGTGATCGAGGACGATCCCGACCTCAACCGCCAGCTCGCCACGGCGCTGACCGATGCCGGCTACGTGGTGGACCGCGCCTTCGACGGCGAGGAAGGCCATTACCTCGGCGAGACCGAGCCTTATGACGCCGTGATCCTCGACATCGGGCTGCCGAAGATGGACGGCATCTCGGTGCTCGAAGCGTGGCGCCGCGCCGGGCGCGCCATGCCGGTGCTGATGCTCACCGCGCGCGACCGCTGGAGCGACAAGGTGCAGGGCTTCGACGCCGGCGCCGACGATTATGTCGCCAAGCCGTTCCACCTCGAGGAAGTGCTTGCCCGCGTGCGCGCGCTGCTGCGCCGCTCGGTCGGCCACGCCAAGAGCGAGTTCGTGTGCGGGCCGGTTCGGCTCGACTCGCGCACCGGCCGCGTCGCGGTCGACGGCAACCCGGTCAAGCTGACGAGTCACGAATACCGGCTGCTCTCCTATCTCATGCATCACACCGGCCGCGTGGTTTCGCGCACCGAGCTGGTCGAGCACCTCTACGATCAGGACTTCGACCGCGACAGCAACACCATCGAGGTGTTCGTCGGGCGTATCCGCAAGAAGCTCGGCGTCGATGTGATCCAGACGGTACGCGGGCTCGGTTATCTGCTCACGCCGCCCAACACATGACGCGCGGTCAAAGACGCAAGCAAAATGCGCGGTAACTCGCTCGCGCTGCGCCTGTTCGTCACCGCCACCGGCTGGACCGTGGTGATCCTGGTGGTCACCGGCATCGTGCTCTCCTCGCTCTATCGCCAGGCGGTCGAGCGCTCGTTCGATCGCCGGCTCGGGGTCTATCTCAAGACGCTGGTCGCCGACGTCGCGGCTCCGGAGGAAAACGAGAAATTTCCCCAGTCGCTCGGCGAGCCGCTGTTCGAGCTGCCGCTGTCGGGCTGGTACTGGCAGGTCACCAAGCTCAATTCGCTCAAGCCCGAGGTGCGCTCCTCGCGCTCGCTGTGGGACGGCGGCCTGCCGCATCTGGAAGACCAGCAGGTGCCGGCGAGTGTCGACGGCACGCGCCGCAACTACGTGCCCGGCCCCGAGGAGCAGCGCCTGCGCCTCGTCGAGCGCGCGGTCGACCTCGGCGACGACGGGCGTTATCTGGTCGCGGTGGCGGGCGATGCGGCCGAGATCGACGAGGAGACGCTCGCCTTCGACCGCGCGCTCGCCATCACGTTCGGCATTCTGGCGGCCGTGCTGCTGCTCACCACCATGTTCCAGGTGCGCTTCGGCCTTGCACCGCTCAAGCGCATCTCCGAGAGCCTCATTGCGATCCGCTCCGGCAAGGCCGAACGGCTCGCCGGCCGCTTCCCAGACGAGATCGCCCCGCTTGCGCGCGAGACCAACGCGCTGATCGAGGCGAACCGCGAGATCGTCGAGCGCGCGCGCACCCATGTGGGCAATCTGGCGCATGCGCTGAAGACGCCGCTCTCGGTGATCGTGAACGAGGCGACGGCACGCGGCGACGATCCGCTGGCGGTCAAGGTGCGCGAACAAGCCGAACTGATGCGCGATCAGGTCGCCCATCACCTCGAGCGTGCGCGCATCGCGGCACGCGCGACCGTGGTCGGCACCGTCACCGAGGTCGGGCCCGTGGTGACGGCGCTCGCCCGCACCATGGAGAAGATCCATCGCGACCGCGGCATCGCGATCGACCTGGAGGCGCCGGGCGAGACTCGCTTCCGCGGCGAGAAACAGGACCTCGAAGAGATGGTCGGCAACCTGGTCGACAATGCCTGCAAGTGGGCGCAGTCGCGCGTCGCCGTCGAGGTGATGCCCGAGCACGCCGATGCGAAGCGCGTTCCGACCTTGCGCGTGGTGGTCGACGATGACGGCCCCGGGCTCACCCCCTCGCAGCGCGAGCAGGTGCAGGCGCGGCGCGGCAACCGGCTCGACGAGACCAAGCCGGGCTCGGGCCTCGGTCTGTCGATCGTGGTCGATCTTGCGGCGCTCTATGGGGGTGCGCTGACGCTCGGCACCGCGCCGATCGGGGGCCTGCGGGCAGAACTGGTGCTGCCGGCGGCGTGAATCGTGGACAGCGGATCCGCAAATCCGAGTTTTGCCCCAATCGCGCGACCAAGCTAGAAGGTGGGGGCTGGCCGGCGTCCGCCGGTGACAATTCCCGAGCGCGGGGTCTTGCTGATGGGGCTGAAACGGGCCGTCGTTGCGCTGTTGGCGCTTGTGCTCAGCGGCTGCGCGAACAACGGCAGCTTCGGGCCGCAGCGGGACAGCGGCGTGCTCGACACGAGCTTTGCCGGCGCGCCGACGGCCACCGCGAGCACCGGACGGCCAATGACGGGCTCTCCCGCCGGCGAGGTCGCCGCTAGCCCGATCGGGGCGAGCCTCGACGAGCGCGATCGCCAGCGTGCCTATGCGGCCGAGATGCAGGCGCTCGAGCACGGCGAGCCAGGCGAGCCGACCGGCTGGCGCGGCGACAGGCCGGGCCGTTACGGCACGATCGTGCCCGGCGCCTCCTATGAGCGCAGCGGCGCACGCTGCCGCGATTACAGCCACACCATCTATATCGACGGCCGGCCGCAGATTGCGCGCGTGACCGCTTGCCGCAACCCGGACGGGAGCTGGTCGCCGGTCGGGTGACACTTCTTCCGGCAGTTCGGCCGCGCCGTGCAACCAACCGCCTGCAACCAGTTCTTAAGGCCGCCCGGATATCATTGACGCTGGGTTAACGGGTCTTGGGACATGCCCGGCGACGGAGCCGTTACGCGTCTGCGCCGTTATCTCGGCGAACTGCCGCCATCCGCGCGCGCGTTGCTCGCGGCCGAGCTCGAACGCGCTTCGATGCGCGGCGAGGACGTGGCCGGCAGCGCCCTCATTCTGGAAGAGTTGCGCCGCGATACGCGCGAGCCCGGCGGCCCGCCCGCGCCGCGCGCGAGCCATCCCCAGCGCCTGTTCTGCGCACCCCTCACGCCGTTCCTGATCGACCAGGACGGCCGCCATCTCGGCCGCGTCGCACGGCGGAGCATCGATCCGATCTGGCAATGGCTCTGCCGCGAGGTCGCGCCGGTTGAAGCGAAGAGCTACGTCGACGAGGTCAATCTCCTGCTTGCCGCCGATGGACCGGCCGCGGCCGAACAGGTGGCGCGCACCTTTCAGGACGTGGTGGTCGAGCGCCTGCGCGAAACGCTTGCGGCAATAAAAAGCGACATCAGGGCCGCGCGCAACATCTCGGGGCAGATCGGCGTGCGCGACGGTGCCGAGGATCTGCGCGAGGTCTATGCGATCCTGCGCTCGCGCGACGCGCTGGCGCTCGTCGCCTCGCGCCTTCCCCCCGTGATCGGCAATCTCAATGAGACACAGCTCGACAACGTGAAGGCCCTGCTGGATTCTCCGGTCGGATGCCATCCGGACGTCTTCCTTCATGCCCTGATCGTGGTGATGAGCCGTCTCGCGGCGCCGTGGCAATTGATTCGCCTTGCGAAGCGCGCGGCGAACAGCGACGAGGCGGCGCGTGTCGCGCAAACCCGGTTCGCGGTTGCGGTCGATCTGGTCATCGCCGAGATCGAGCGGGCGATCGCCGCGATGCGCGCCGCGCTCGAAGCGGGCCGTCGCGCCGACGTCGTGCCGCTGATCAAGGACATCCATGACGCGGCGCGCGCGCTCCACACCGAGCTCGACCTGTCAGGCGATCTGCCGTGGGCGCGCAAGCTCGGAGCGGCGCGCAGCGAGGCGGCCGCGCTGCTGAAACTGGAAATCGAGAGCACTCAGGAGCTCGTGCGCCGGCTGTTGCGTCCGCGTCAGGGTGCGGAGGCGAGCAAGGTGCTGGATGCCGTCGAGGTTGCCGAGGCCGAGGCTGCGCTCGATCTGTTCGGCGCATGCCGGGCCTATGCGGGCGAGCTTGCATTCAGCGAAGCGACGCGGCGCGTCGACTCCGACCTGCAGAAATTCTGCGACAGCGGGACGCAGATTCTGCTCGATGCGCTGCGAACCGCGCCACCCGCCGAACGTGCAGGCCGTCAGTCGCAGGTCGATGCGGCGGTGCGCTTTTGCGGCAAGCTGTTTGGTGGCGAATATGCCGCGCTGCTCTCCAAGGCCGCCGACGTGGCGGCGAAGGAGCAGAGGGCGGCGGCGCGGGGTCAGATTTCCCTGGTCTGAAGCCGATTTCGGGATCGACTTTGCACATTGCGGCGCCGCAATCGCCGTGATGTATAGCCGCCATGACGCTCTGGCTCCTGTTGGCGCTGATGACTGCGGCGGCGGTGTTCGCCGTGCTGTGGCCGCTGAGCCGCCGCGCGGGCGTGCCGCGCACGGGCGGCGATGTTGCGGTCTACCGCGACCAGATCGACGAGATCGCGCGCGACCGCGCCACCGGGTTGATCGGCGAGACCGAAGCGGAGGCCGCCCGCGTCGAGGTCTCGCGCCGGCTGATCGCCGCGGCCGATGCGGCGGAGACGGACGCAGGACCGATGCCGGGTGCGGCATGGCGCCGGCGCGTTGCCGCCGTCGCGGCGCTGGTCGTTGTTCCGGCGGTCGCGGCCGCGCTTTATCTTGCGTTCGGCTCGCCGCAGCTTCCTGGCCAGCCGCTCGCAAGCCGTGCGAACACGCCGGCGCAGGATCGCTCGCTCGAAGGGCTCGTGGCCCAGGTCGAGGCGCATCTTGCGCGCAGTCCGGAGGATGGCCGCGGCTGGGAAGTTGTCGCGCCGGTCTATCTGCGCCTCGGCCGCGCCGACGATGCCGTCAAGGCGCGCCGCAACGCGCTGCGCCTCAATGGTGCGAGCGCGGATCGCGAAGCTGATCTCGCCGAGGCGCTTCTCGCCGCCGCCAATGGCGTCATCACCGCTGAATCCAAGGCCGGATTCGAGCGCGCGCTCGCGCGCGACGCCAGCCACATCAAGGCGCGCTATTTCCTCGGTCTTGCGGCCGAACAGGACGGAAACCGCGAAGCCGCCGCGGCCATCTGGCGCGCGATGCTGAAAGACGCGCCGCCGATGGCGCCGTGGGCCCCGCTGGTGCGCCAGGCGCTCGCGCGCGTCGATGGCGCTCCGGTTCCCGGTCCGAGCGCGGACGACATCGCGGCCGCGCAATCAATGGCCCCCGAACAACAGACCGCGATGGTGCGCGGCATGGTCGAGCGGCTCGCGGCGCGGCTCAAGCAGGACGGCTCGGACCTCGAGGGCTGGCTCCGCCTCGTGCGCGCCTATACGGTGCTCGGCGAGACGGAGCGCGCGCGGCAAGCCGCGAATGATGCGCGACGCGCGGTTGGCACGGACGCCGACAAGCTGCGTCGGCTGGACGACCTCGCGAAACTGCTGGGACTGGAAGGATGACGCGTAAGAAAAGACGCCTTGCGCTCATCGGTTCGGGGCTCGCGGTGCTTGGCGTCGCGGCGGCCCTTGTTCTGTTTGCGCTGAAGGATTCGATTGTGTTCTTCAACTCGCCGACCGACGTGACGGAGCGGCAGGTCGCGCCCGGCAGCCGCATCCGGCTCGGCGGCCTGGTGAAGCCGGGTACGCTGGTGCGCGGAGACAATCTGCTCGTGCGTTTCGAGGTGACCGACGGTAACCGGACGATTCCCGTAACCTACACCGGGATCCTGCCGGACCTGTTTCGCGAGGGGCAGGGCGTAGTGACCGAAGGCGCGCTCGACCCGACCGGCGTGTTCAAGGCCGACAGCGTGCTCG
>JAXDNZ010000608.1:0-2730 GCA_034669185.1 Hyphomicrobiales bacterium | reverse complement strand
AGCGCATCTGGCTCGAACGGCGCAAGACCGTCGTGTTCATCACGCACTCCACCAGCGAGGCGGTGTTTCTCGCCGACCGCGTCATGGTGATGACGCCGCGCCCAGGCAGGATCGGCGATCTTTTTGCCGTCGACCTGCCCCGGCCGCGCACGCTCGACGTGATGAATACCCAGGAATTCGGCGTCTACGTGCGCCGCGTGCGCAGCGCTCTCAACGCCGGCGGAGGTCTCGAATGATCGGCGGCCCGAAGAGCTTCACGCTGCGCCTGCTCCTGATCGCGGCGTTCCTCGGCGTGTGGGAAGCGTTCGTGCGCGTATTCGAGATCCCCATGTTCATTCTGCCGACGCCGTCCAATGTGTCCGTCGCGTTCTATCGCGGATTTGCGAGCTGGCTCTATATCGACCACATCTGGATCACCGTCAGCGAAACGCTGCTCGGTTTCGTGCTCGGCACCGCGCTCGCCTTTCTGCTCGGCACCGTGATCGCGCTCTCGCGGCCGATCGAATATTTCCTCTATCCGTTCGTCGTGATGTTTCAGGCGATGCCGAAGGTCGCGCTCGCGCCCCTGATCATCGTGTGGTTCGGCTTGGGACTCACCTCCAAGGTGGTCAACGCCGCGCTCGTCGCGTTCTTTCCGCTGATGGTCAACACCATCGTCGGCCTGCGCTCGGCGGAAGAAGACAAGATCAACCTGATGCGCTCGCTCGCGGCGTCGCGCACCCAGATCTTCTGGATGCTGCAACTGCCGAACGCGATGCCCTACATCTTCGCCGGGCTCGAGATCGCGATGATCTTCGCGCTCATCGGCGCGATCGTCGCCGAGTTCGTCGGCGCGCAAGCCGGGCTCGGCATGCTGATCCAGAGCATGAACTTCACCATGGACGTGGCAGGACAGTTCTCCGTACTGCTGCTGCTGTCGATGATCGGCCTCGGACTGAACTGGCTGGTCGTCGGCGTGCGCAAGCGCGTGCTGTTCTGGGATGCCTCGCAGAAGTTCAACGAAGAAGCCGCGAACAAGGAAGTCGCGTAATCAAGAAATTTGGAGAGAGACATGAACAGAATAACCATTATGGCGACAGCGATCCTGCTGGCGGGCATCGGCAGCGCCGCCGCGCAGACCACCGTGCGGGTCGCCTGGTGCGCGCGCACCGTATCGTCGGCCGCCGCCCCTTACGCGATCGCCACCAAGATGGGCTGGTACAAGGACGCCGGCATCAAGGTGGAACTGGTGCCGATGCCCGGCTCGACCGATTGCGTCAAGGCCGTCGCCACCAAGGACGTGGGCTATGGCGTGCCCTCGATCGAGCCGGTCGCGATCATCCGGCCGCAGGGCGTGAAAATCAAAAACTACTACACGGCCTATCAGGCCAACATCTACGGCATCGCCGTGCCGGAAGATTCACCGATCAGGACCTTCGCGGACCTCAAGGGCAAGAAGATCGGCGTCACCTCGATGGCCTCCGCCGGCGTGATCGTGGCGCGCGCGCTCGCCGCCAACAACGGATTCAACCCCGACAAGGACGTCTTGATCGTCGTCGCCGGCGAGGCGGCGCAGACCGCGGCGCTGCTGCGCTCGCATCAGGTCGATGCGCTCTCGCAGTTCGACACGCAGTATGCGCTGACCGAAAACGCCGGCGCCAAGCTGCGCCTGCTCGACACCAAGGAGATCGCGCGCTTCCCCTCCAACGGCTTCATCGCGTTGGAGGAGACGCTCGTCAACAAGCGCGCAGAAGCGGTCGCGCTCGCGCAGGGCTACGCCAAGGGCACTGTGTTCGCCATCGCCAATCCGGAAGCCGCGATCCGCATCCTGTGGGAGGTGTTTCCGCAGACCAAGGCGACGGGAAAGACCGAGGCCGACGCGATGCGCGACGATGTGAAGACGCTCGAGGCGCGCGCGCGCAGCTGGCGGCTGGAATCGGTCGGCGCCAAGAAGTGGGGCGAGAATTTGGTCGAGAACTACGACGCTTATGCGGAGTTCCTGCTGAAGAACGGCGTTCTCAAGGAAAAAATCTCGGGCCATGATCTCGTCACCAACGACCTGATCGATGACATCAACAAATTCGATCCAGCCGAGATCGAGAAACTGGCGAAGGGGTGGAAGGGGTAGTTTCTTTCCTTCTCCCCGCGAAGCGGGGAGAAGGTGGCGAGCAGCAAAGCTGCGAGCCGGATGAGGGGCTACTTTGAGAGATTGCGCTGGCGGCGAAAGCCCCTCACCCGCCCGCCTTCGGCGGTCGACCTCTCCCCGCTTTGCGGGGAGAGGTGCAAGACGCGATCAATGCGCCGCGCGCACCGCTTTGTATCCCGGCTGCTCGTACGGATGCGAGGTCGCGAACGCCGGCAGCTTGAAGCAATGCTCGGCCAATTTCGCCACCGCCGGAAAATCGTCCAGCCCGAGTTTTACGTATTGCGCCGTCAACACCTGCCCGGCGATGCAGATATCCGCAACGCCCGGCTCGGCGCCCAGCGCGAACGGCGCCGCGGGGCGTTGCGCCAGCAGGCGCTCGTAGGTCGCAAGCCCTTCGGTGGTCCAGTGCCTGCCCCACTCCTCGATCGCATGTGCATCGGCACCGAACGCCCGGGCTAGGTGATTGCGAACCCGGGGCGTCACCAGGGGATGGACGTCCGCCACCGTGACCAGCGCCAGCGACTTGGCGTAGGCCTTCGCCTTCGCATCCTGCGGGATCAGCCGCGGCTCAGGCTGCAGTGTTTCGAGATATTCGATGATCGCCA
>JAXDNZ010000607.1:0-7274 GCA_034669185.1 Hyphomicrobiales bacterium | reverse complement strand
GGATGCGGTCAAGAAAGGACGCGCGCTCGAAGCCGCGATCGATACCCTGTCGATTGAATGGGCCGGCGGCCCGCTCTCCGTCGGCGCGTCCATCGGCGTCGCGATGCTCAATCCGTCCGACGACGTCGCCAAGGTGATGGCTGGGGCCGATCAGGCGATGTACGCACGCAAGGCCAAGCGGCGCGGTACTATATTGCCGTCGGACCGGTGACGGCTGCTCTCAGGCAATAATATCCGGCGTGAGCTGATCCTCGATGAAGCTCATGCGGTCACGCAGGACCAGTTTGCGCTTTTTCAGCCGCTGGACTTGGAGCAAATCGGAGCCCGGGGATCCCTGCAGCGCCTCGATGGCGGCGTCGAGGTCGCGATGCTCCTGTTGCAGGCGGGCAAGCTGCGCGCGGAACTCGCGTTCTTGCTCTGATGTCATCGCGCCACGGTTGTCGGCTGCCGGCGCCGGGGCGCCGAAACCCCAATAAGTATCGCGCGTTAAGGCATAGGCATCAAGACGTACCAGGTGGGGATTCTTAACGGATAGCGGGGATTTGACGCACAGCAGCAAGAAACCACCGTCGACTTGATGCGTCGATTCTGCCACACTGGATGAGTCAGCGAAACTGACCGAGGAGACCTCAATGTCCATCCAATCGCATCTTGCGGAACTGGAACGGAAGCATCAGGCGCTCGAGAATGAACTCAACGACGCACTGGCGCATCCGTCGATCGACGACCTCACCATCGCCGAGCTCAAGCGCCGCAAGTTGCATGTGAAGGATGAGATCCAGCGTCTGAAGCACGACGTCAGCGCAAGCGTTCACTAGAGTTCAGCGACCGGAAGGTTGCAGCGCGCCGTCAGGCGTTGCTTGTCATTGGGCCGCCGGCTCTCGAACCAACGAGGCCGGCGGTTGCCGTTTGGGCCCGACGTTGTGTCCTCATGTTCAAGACAGACATCCGAGGGAACCTGATGCCGAAACGGATCGCGCGCGCGGCGGTCGCGCTTATCGGGGCCGCGCTCATCAGCGGCAGCGCTCACGCGCAAGACTACCCGACACGCGCCATCACGCTCGTCGTGCCCTACTCGGCGGGCGGCGGCAATGACACGATGGCGCGCGTCGTCGCCGAGAAGATGAGCCGCACGCTTGGCCAGCAGATCGTGATCGAGAACAAGGGCGGCGCCGGCGGCTCGATCGCAACGCGCCAGGTCGCGAAAGCTGCGCCCGACGGCTACACCCTCGGCCTCGGCGGCACGGGCACGCTCGCCATCAATCCGACGCTCTATCACAATGTCGGTTACGATCCGCGCAAGGACTTCGCCCCGGTCGGACTGATCGCGACCTCGGCGCTGGTCGTGCTCACCAATCCGCAGGTCGCCGCGACGTCGATCCCGGAACTCATCGCCCTCGCCAAGCGCGAACCCGGCAAGCTCAACTACGCGTCGGCCGGCGTCGGCAGCGGCATCCATCTGGGCGCCGAGCTGTTCGCCACCATGGCGGGCATCAAGCTCACGCATGTCCCCTACAAGGGATCGTCCCCCGCGCTGACCGACCTGATCGGCGGACACGTCTCGATCTATTTCTCCTCGCTGCCGCCAGCGATCGCGCTGATGAAGGAGGGCAAGGTGCGCGCGCTCGCCGTAACGGGCGCGAAGCGCTCTGATGTCTTCCCGGACCTGCCGACGGTCGCCGAAGCGGCGTTGCCCGGCTATGAAGCGGTGCTGCATTACGGCATCGTCGCACCAGCCGGTACCCCGCGGCCGATCATCGACAAGCTCAATGCGGCGCTGAAGGCCGCGCTCGCCGAGCCCGACGTGCGCGACCGCATCGCGTCCGACGGCGCGGAGCTGCTCGGCGGCACGCCCGAGGACTACGCCGCCGATATCGATCGCGAGGAGACGAAATGGTCGGCGATCGTGAAGCTGGCGGGCGCCCGGGTGGAGTGAGCGACGTGATCAAGCCTCTTGCCAAGTTGGTCGCGTGTGCATTCGCGCTCGCCGCGTTCGCGTCACCGGCGCAGGCGCAGGACTATCCGACGCGTCCGATCACGCTCGTCGTGCCCTACCCCGCCGGCGGCGGCGTCGATGCGATGGCGCGCATCGTCGCCGACAAGCTTACCGCCGCGCTCGGGCAGCAGGTGCTGGTCGATAACCGCGGTGGCGGCTCCGGGCTGGTCGGCACGCGCGCGGTGATTCGCGCGGCGCCCGATGGGTACACGCTCCTGCTCGGCCACACCGGCACGATGTCGATCAATCCGAGCCTCTATGCCAACTCAGGTTACGACCCGCGCAAGGATCTCAGCGCCATCGGGCTGATTGCCGCGATGCCCGTGGCGCTGATCGCGAACGCGAAATTTCCCGCGCAGACCATCGCCGACGTGATCGCGCTGATGAAGGCCAATCCCGGCAAATACAACATCGGCACATCCGCGGTCGGCACCGGCGGGTACCTTTCGGCCGAGCTGTTCAAGTCGGTGACGCAGGTCGACGCGCAGATCGTACCCTACAAGGGGACCGCCGGCGTGATGAACGACCTGGTTGGCGGGCATGTGCCCGTGGCATTCGGCGTGCTGCCGCCGGCGCTCGGCAACATCCAGTCCGGCACGCTGCGCGCGATCGCGGTGCTCAGCCCCGCGCGCTTCAGCCTGCTCCCCGAGGTGCCGACGGCGGCGGAAACCGGCCTGCCGGGATTCGTCTCGGTGCTGCATTACGGCCTGCTCGCGCCGGCCGGCACGCCGCCCGCCATCATCGCGCGGCTCAACAAGGCGCTACGCGCGCTGGTCGCAACCGACGACGTGCAGAAGCGCATTCATCTGGAAGGCGGCGATCCGCTCACCTCGAGCCCGGAGGAATACGGCGCCGACATCGATGCCGAAGAAACGAAGTGGTCGACGCTGATCCGCAAGCTCAATTTGAAGGTGGATTAGGAACGCTCACGCCTTCTTCAACTCCTGCGCGGCGCGTGCCAGCACTTCGACGATCTTGGTTTCCGCGTCCGCGTCGTCTGCGAGGCGCCGGCCCGCGACCTCGCGCAGGTTTTCCAGCGCGGCGCGCACCAGCGGCGGCATCGAGGCGCCACGATCATCCTCGCCTTCGCCCGAGCCGAACCGACGGCGCATGCGCGTGACCTTCTCGCCGATCGACGCGAAACGTTCGAGCACCGCATCGACGAAATCACGGTTCTCGTCCAGATGCGCGCGGCCCGCATCGGTGATGGTGTAGAGCTTCTTGGCGCCCTCGGCCTGCGCCGTCACGTAGCCCGCCTCTTCCAGATAGGTGAGCGTTGGATAGACGATGCCCGGGCTCGGCGAGTACCAGCCGGCCGTCTTGTCCTCGAGCACCTTGATGATCTCGTAGCCGTGGCGCGGCTGCTCGGCGATCAGCGCAAGCGCGATGAGGCGGAGATCGCCCTGCGCCAGCATGCGCCCGGCGCGGATCATGTCGCCGCCGCCCATGCCGTGGCGGCCACCGAACCCACCGCCGAAATTCCGCCGCCAGCGGCGTCCGGTGGCCAGGAGCCCGTCGTCGCGCGCTCCAAAGTTGCGGTGCCAATGCCCGAACATGCCCGGTTCTCCTCAGATCAGATATATCTTCTGATATACCCGTCGTTATGATAAGGCAAGATATATCTTAAGCGATATCTTATCTTGCGGCTCGGAGAGCGTGCCGGACGATTGTGAAGGGGTGCGCCGTTGCGCCGCCGCCGTGGAAGACGGTTCGATTCTCATGCCGCGCGTTTCGGCGCCTCGTTGGCACGCCTTGAACGCGACGCTGACTTGGCTTCAACATCGCGTGCCGCTGACAAGATAATCGCGGCGTCGGGAGGACTGGCGTGGAGACGGGCTCGTTCGACTACATCGTCGTCGGTGCGGGAAGCGCGGGCTGTGTGCTCGCCAATCGGCTCACCGCGTCGGGCCGCCATCGCGTGTTGCTGCTCGAGGCCGGAGGCGAGGATCGCAACATCTGGATCCATGTGCCGATCGGCTATGCCAAGCTGTTCGCCGACGCGAAGCACAACTGGCTCTACAGCTCAGAGCCCGAGCCCGAACTCGGCGGCCGTTCGATCATCCAGCCGCGCGGCAAGGTGCTCGGCGGCTCGTCATCGATCAACGGGCTTCTCTACATTCGCGGACAAGCCGAGGACTTCGATCACTGGCGCCAACTCGGCAATACTGGCTGGAGCTTTAGCGACGTGCTCCCCTACTTCCGCCGCGCCGAGGATCAGCAGCGCGGCGCGGACGAGCTGCACGGCGTCGGCGGGCCGCTCGCAGTGTCGGATGTCAGCGAAGGACATCCGCTGTGCGAGGCCTTCATCGAGGCGTGCGAACAGGCCGGCTTGCCGCGCACGAACGATTTCAACGGCGCCTCCCAGGAAGGTGCCGGCTATTTCCAGCTCACGACACGCAAGGGGCGGCGCTGGTCGACCGCGCGTGGCTATCTGGCGCCGGCGCGCAAGCGGCACAATCTCGCAGTGGTCTCGAACGCGCTGACGAGCCGCATCCTGTTCGAGGGTCGCCGCGCCCTCGGCGTCGAGTACATCAAGGACGGCGGCAAGCACATCGCAAGAGCCAACGCCGAGGTGATCCTCGCGAGCGGCGCGTTCAACTCCCCGCAGCTCCTGCAGCTCTCCGGGGTCGGACCCGCCGACCTGCTGCAGCAGCACGGGATTGACGTCATCGCCGACATGAAGGGCGTCGGCGCCGACCTGCAGGATCACTACCAGGCGCGCTTCAACTATCGCTGCAACACACGCAACACCATCAACGACATGATGGGAAGCGTGACCGGCCGCGTCGCCGCCGGGTTGCGCTACGCACTGTTGCGCAAAGGCTTCCTCACCGTCGGCGCCGGCTACGCGGGCGGCTTCTTCAAGACCGACCCTTCGATGGCTACGCCCGACGTGCAATTCCACTTCATCCTGTTCTCGGCCGACGCGGTCGGGCAGAAGCTGCACCCCTGGCCGGGCTTCCTCGCCTCGGTGTGCCAGCTTCGCCCCGAGAGCCGCGGCTTCGTGCGCATCAAGTCGGCCGATCCCTCGGCTGCGCCCGCGATCCAGCCGCGCTACATGACCGCGCCGGCCGATCGCGATTGCATGGTCGCCGGCATGAAACTGCTTCGCCGTGTCATGACGCAGCCCGCGATTGCCCGGTTTGTCGACGAGGAACTCATGCCGGGACCCAAGGTTACCAGCGACGCCGACTTTCTGGAGTTCGCGCGGCAGAACGGCACCACCGTGTTCCATCCAACCTCGACCTGCCGCATGGGCTCGGACGTCCGCGCGGTGGTCGACGATCGCCTGCGCGTGCACGGCTTTCACGGCCTGCGTGTCGCCGATGGCTCGATCATGCCGACGGTCGTCTCGGGCAATACCAACGCCGCCTGCGTGATGATCGGCGAGAAGGCGTCCGACATGATCCTGGCTGACGCGAGCGCGAAGGCGACGGCCGCCGCGGCGTGATGGAGACATTCGACTACATCGTCGTCGGCGCGGGCAGCGCGGGCTGCGTACTCGCAAACCGTCTGACCGCCGATGGGCGCCACCGCGTGCTGCTGCTCGAAGCCGGCGGCGAGGATCGCGACATCTGGCTGCACATTCCGCTCGGCTACGGCAAGCACTTCACCAACCCAGACGTGAACTGGCTTTATCAGACCGAGCCGGAAGCCGAGTGCCACGGGCGGCAGATCATCGCGCCGCGCGGCAAGGTGATGGGCGGCTCCTCGTCGATCAACGGGCTGATGTATGTGCGCGGACAGGCCGAGGACTACGATCGCTGGCGTCAGCTCGGCAATGCCGGCTGGAGCCACGCCGACGTGCTTCCCTACTTCCGCAAGGCCGAAGATCAGCAGCGCGGCGCGGACGAATGGCACGGCACCGGCGGGCCGCTCGCGGTCTCCGACCTGGGAGACTTGCCGATCTGCGATGCCTTCATCGCGGCAGCCGAGCAGTGCGGCTACAAGCGCAACCCGGATTTCAACGGCGCCGCGCAGGAGGGCTTCGGCTATTACCAGTTCACCACCCGCAACGGGCGGCGCTGCTCCACCGCCGTCGGTTATCTCAAACCGGCGCGGCGGCGGCCGAACCTGAAGGTCGTCCCGGGCGCGCTTGCAACGCGCGTGCTGTTCGACGGAAAGCGCGCGACCGGGATCGAATACGCCCAAGGCGATGCGACGCATACGGCGCGCGCCAACGTCGAAGTCATCCTCGCGGGTGGCGCGTTCAACTCGCCGCAACTGATGCAGCTCTCGGGAATTGGCCCGGCAGCGCTGCTGCGCCAGCATGGAATCGATGTCGTCGCCGATATGCCGGGTGTCGGCGCCGACCTCCAGGATCACTTTCACGCGCGCCTGGTCTATCGCGCCACGCTTCCGGTTTCGGCGAACGATTTCTTCTCGAGCAAATTGCGCGGCCTAGCGGCGGGCCTGCGCTACGTCCTGCGACGGCGCGGTCTGCTCGCGATGGGCGCGGGCTATGTCGGCGGCTTTCTGCGCACGAACGACGCTGTCGCGACGCCCGATGTGCAAACCCACATCATGCTGTTTTCCGCCGACGCGATTGGCGGACCATTGCATGCCTTCTCCGGCGTCACCTGTCCGGTGATCGTGCTGCGCCCCGAGAGCCGCGGCACGGTGCATATCAAGTCCGCCGATCCGAGGGAGCCGCCCGCGATCCAGCCGCGCTACCTTTCAGCCGCGAAGGACCGCGACACCACGATTGCGGGAATCCGCGCGCTCCGCCGCATCATGTCGGCGCCCGCCATCGCACCTTTCATCGAGGCCGAGCACGAGCCAAGCCCGGCCTGTGCGAGCGATGAGGATTTGCTCGATTACGTGCGCCGCCGCGGCTCGACCGTCTATCATCCGACCTCGACTTGCCGCATGGGTAACGACGCGACCGCCGTGGTCGATGCGCGCTTGCGGGTGCGCGGCTTCGAGCGGCTGCGCATCGTCGACGCCTCGATCATGCCGGCGCTCGTCTCCGGTAACACCAATGCGCCCACGATCATGATCGCCGAGAAGGGCGCGGATATGATCTTGCAGGATGCCAAGGTGGGCGCGGCGCGAGCCGCCTGACTGTTCCGCTCGTCCCCGCGAAAGCGGGGACCCAGACCTTCGCAAAGAACTGGATGCCCGCTTTCGCGGGCATGAGCGGTTGGAGACTAGTGATCCTCCCCGTGCTCGAAACGGCTGAGGATCGCCTCGACGCGCCGCGCGCCGATCTCGGTGCGCGCGACATCCATCGGCACGCGGTCGTGCAGGTCCGGATGAGGCCGCGCCAGCCATTCCT
>JAXDNZ010000606.1:0-4621 GCA_034669185.1 Hyphomicrobiales bacterium | reverse complement strand
CCATCCCGATCACCGGCGCGGTGGGCTCGCCAGTGAACCCGCTGGCGATAAAATGAGGGATGCTTATGTCTGGGATAATGGACAAGCTATTCGGTAGGAGCGCGCAGCCGATGGACACCAAGACCTTCCCCGTCACCCGCACCGACGCCGAGTGGCGCAAGCTGCTCACGCCCGAGCAGTACGACGTCATGCGCGGCCACGGCACCGAGCGCCCGGGGAGCTGCGCGCTCAATTACGAGAAGCGCAGCGGCACGTTCTCCTGCGCGGGATGCGAGCAGGACCTGTTCGTGTCGAAGACCAAGTTCGAGAGCGGCACCGGCTGGCCGAGCTTCAACGATCCGGTGCCTGGCTCGACCGAGACCACGAGCGACCGCAGCTACGGCATGGTGCGGACCGAAGTGCATTGCAGCCGCTGCGGCAGCCACCTCGGCCACGTGTTCGAGGACGGCCCGCCGCCGACGCACCTGCGCTACTGCATCAACGGCGTCGCGCTGAACTTCAAGCCGGACGCCGCGGCGTAAGCGCAGCGCGCTGGCTGATCCCTCCCCCTTCGGGGAGGGATTACGGCAACATCTGCGTGTCGCCGCAGATCGAAATCGCCTGTCCCGAGATCGTGCGCCCGCGCGTCGAGCAGATGAACACGATCGCATCGGCGATCTGCTGCGGCGTCACGGTGGTGCGCATCGAAACGACGGACAGCGCCTCCTCCAGCATCGCCTTGGGGCTGATGCCGCGTGCCTTCGCCTTGTTCTCCATCACCCGGTCGATCCGCTCGCCCGAAACGATCCCGGGCTGGATCGCGTTGACGCGGATTCCCTCCGCTCCAAGCTCCGCCGCGAGCGATTTCGAGAATCCGACCACCGCCCATTTGGCTGCCGAATAGGGCGTGCGCAGCGGAAAGCCGAGCCGGCCGGCGGCCGACGACAGGTTCACGATCGAGGCATTCCGGCTTCTGCGCAGATGCGGCACCGCCAGCCGCGCGCAGTTGAACTGGCCGGTGATGTCGACCGCGAGGCACCTGTCCCAATCCTGCGGCGCGATCTCGTCGACCTTGCCGGTCGGTCCGGCGATGCCGGCATTGTTGACCAGCACGTCGAGGCCGCCGAGTGCGCGCAGCGCCTCCTTGAACAGACGCGTCACCTGCTTGCGGTCCGACACGTCGCAGGCCGAGCGCGTGATCTTGGGGTCGCTCTTGGCAAGCCTGCGCAGCGCTGCCTTGTCGACGTCGCACACATGCACCCGCGCGCCTTCGGCGACAAATGAGCGCGCGGTCTCGAGCCCGATACCGCCCGCGCCGGCCGTGACCAGGACTTTCAGGTTCTTGATGCCGAGATTCATGCGCTGCCCCAGTGATTCCCGCCGTTCCGGCACGCCTTCCGTCCCACTTGCGTTTCTCGCAAGGCCGCGCGACCGTAATCGCCATAACCAAGACCGGCAAGCGGATCACCGCCGCCGAAAAACCGTGGGAGGACACGCGATGATACTCAGGACAGGCATCTCACGCCGCACGCTGATCCGCAGCGCCGGCGCGACCGCGCTCAGCGTCGGCATCGGCATGCCGGCGATCTCGCGCGCGCAGGGCGACACGATCAAGATCGGGCACCTCACCCCGCGTACCGGCTTCCTCGGCCCGCTTGGCGATTACGCCGTGATGGGGATCCAGCTTGCCGCCGACGAGATCAACGCGGCCGGCGGCGTCAACGGCCGAAAGATCGAGCTCGTGCTGGAGGACTCGGTCAATCCGCAGACCGCTTCGGCCAAAGCCGAGCGGCTGATCGAACGCGACAAGGTCGCGATGCTGATCGGCGAGATTTCTTCAGCGTCCGGACTTGCAATAGGTCAGGTCGCGAAGCGAACGAAGACCGTCTACATCAACACCGGCTGCAATTCGGACGCGCTGCGCGGCTCCGATTGCAATCAGTACATGTTCCACATCGAGGGGGCGAACTCGATGTATGTGCAGGCGGTCGCGCAATACCTGCTCAAGGAGAACCTGGTCAAAGGCAAGAAGTGGTACTCGCTCACGGCGGACTATGCCTTCGGCCACGATCTGCTGAAAGTGGCGAAGATGTTCATGGAAAAGAACGGCGGTCAGTTCGCCGCCGACGAACTGGTCCCGACCGACGCCTCCGACTTCTCGCCGTTCCTGCTCAAAATCCGCCAGGCGCGGCCCGACATCGTGATATCCAACCTCGCCGGCAACCAGATCACCAACTTCCTCAAGCAGTACTCCGAATACGGCCTGCCCTTCCCGGTGGTCGGTTTCGCCTTCGATACGGCGGTGGCCTGGGGCCTCGGCAAGGGCAACTTCGCCGGAGTCTGGCCGCTGGTGTGGCACCACCTCGTCGATACGCCGACCTCGAAGAAGTACATCGAGGCCTTCACCAAGAAGTACGGCAAGCCGCCGGAGAACCAGTCCTGGGGCGACTACTTCTCGCTGAAAGTCGTCGCGCAATCGATGGCCGAGATGAAGTCGACCGACCCGATCAAGCTTGCCGAGCATCTGCGCAAGGGTGCGAAGTTCGACATCGGCAAGACGCGCGAGGGCTATTTCCGCGCCTACGACAACCAGATGATGATGGAGATGTACGCGGTGCGCGCCAAGGAGGTCGCGAAGATGAAGGACCAGTGGGACATCTACGACCCGCTCGGCACGGTGCCGTCGTCGGGCGACGATCTGGAGGTCATCGCGCCGCCGAAGGGCGCGTGCAACATGCCGGCGTGATTCGTCTGAATGTGGCGGGCTCTGCTGATCCTCTCGCCGCACGCTCGAACACCCTCTCCCCTCCGGGGGAGAGGGTGGCGAGCGAAGCGAGCCGGGTGAGGGGGGCCTTTGTGGAAACAAGCTCCCCCTCACCCGGCTGATCCTCGCTATGCTCGGATCAGCCACCCTCTCCCCGGAGGGGAGAGGGTGTCCCGGGCGAGTTGCGCGATCGAGCTCAAGCAAAATGCAACTCATCTTCATCCTTGAGCAAGTCCTCAACGGCCTGCTCTCCGGCGTCTACTTCCTGCTGATCGCACTCGGCCTGTCGCTGATCTTTTCGCTCGGCGGCATCGTCAATCTGGCGCACGGCGCGTTCTACGCGATCGGCGCGTATCTCACCGTCATTCTCAGCCGCCATATCGGCTTTGCCGGCACGTTCGTCGCCGTGCCGATCCTGGTCGGCCTGCTCGGCGTCGCGATCGAGCGCCTTCTCTTCCGCCGTTTCTATCGCGCCGACCCGATTCTCTCGCTGCTGCTGACCTTCGGTCTCGCGATGGTCGCCGAGCAGGGGCTGCGCATGATCTTCGGCGCCTCGCCACTCGCCTATTCACTGCCGGATTTCCTGCGCGGGCAGTTCTTCCTCGGCGATTTCATCTATCCGAAGAACCGGCTGGTGATGCTGGTGATCGCGGCGGTCGCCGTCACGCTCACCTGGTTCCTGATCTACCGCACGCCGTTCGGCCGCGTCGTGCGCGCCGGCGTGCAGGACCCCGAGATGGTCGGCGCGCTCGGCATCTCGCTCGAGCCCTACATGATGGCGATCGCCGGGATCGGCGTCGGCCTCGCGGGCCTTGCGGGCGTGCTGCTCGCCTCGATCGTCACGATCCATCCGGCGATGGGGCAGGAAATCCTGACCGCGGCCTTCGTCGTGGTCGTCATCGGGGGTCTTGGCTCGTTCTGGGGCGTGGTCGCGGCCGCGCTGCTGGTGGGCGTCGTGCGCGGCCTCACGATCTACGTCGACCCGTCATGGAGCGAAGCCTCGATGTATCTGCTGATGGTGCTGGTGCTGCTGTTCCGTCCGCGCGGCCTGTTCGGCGAACGCATCCTGAAGTTCGAGTGAGCAATGCGTCTGCCGCCGAAGTATCTGCCGCTGCTCATCGTGCTCGGCGCGGCCGTCGTGCTGCCGTTCGCACTGCTGCCGCTCGGCCTCACGCTGACCACCGCGACCGACGTTGTGATCTTCGCGATTGCCTGCATGGGACTGAACATCCTGGTGGGCAACACCGGACTCGTCTCGTTCGGCCACGGCGCGTTCTTCGGCCTTGCGGCCTACGCGGCCGCGCTCGCGCAGCGCCATTGGTTTCCGGCTGAGATCGTCCTCCCGTCGCTGATCGCCGTTGCATCCGTCGCGGTCTTCGCCTGGCTCGCCGGATTTCTCATCCTGCGCCGCCGCGGGGTCTATTTCTCGCTCCTGACGCTCGCGCTCTCCGCGATGCTGTTCGCGATCGCGTTCCGCTGGACCGCAGTGACCGGCGGCGAGAATGGCCTCGGCGGCTTGGTGCGGCCGGTCGTGCTCGGCGTCGATCTCGGGAAGGCCTGGACCTACTACTGGCTGGTTGCCGCGATCGGCTTCGCGGTCGCATATCTGCTTTGGAGCTTCCATCGCTCGCCGGTCGGCCATGTGCTGGTCGCGATCCGCGAGAACGAGCAGCGCGCGCGCTTCATCGGCTACCCGGCCGACCGCTACAAGCTGTTCGCCTTCACGATCTCGGCCGCGATCACCGGGCTTGCCGGTGTGCTCTCGGTCTTCCACCACCGCTTCGCCTCGGCCGAACCGATTTCGGTCGCGTTCTCCGGCGAACTGCTGGCGATGGTCGTGATCGGCGGCATGCGCTCGTTCCTCGGGCCGGCGCTCGG
>JAXDNZ010000605.1:0-3455 GCA_034669185.1 Hyphomicrobiales bacterium | reverse complement strand
TTCGCTCGCCGACCTCCCCCGGAAGCGGGGGTGGTGGGAGAGAGCATCCTATGAACGCCTTCCTCGAAACCTTCTTCAAGCCGAACCTGATCGCGCAATACTGGCCCGACATTCTCAAAGGCATCGTCACAACCATCGAAATCGCGCTCGCCGTCGTCATCACGGGCCTCGCGCTCGGGCTCGCGCTTGCGGTCATCCGTTCGTTCCAGATCAAGCCGCTCAACGCGCTGATCGTCATCCTCGTCGACATGTTCCGCGCGCTGCCGCCGCTGGTCATCGTGCTGATCGTCTATTTCGGCCTGCCCAATGTGGGGTTGAGCATCCCGTCGTTTGCGGTGCTCTGGCTGGTTCTCTCCATGGTGCTCGCCGCCTTCGCGGAAGAAATCTTCTGGGCCGGCATCCTGTCGATCCCAAAGGGCCAGTGGGAGGCGGCGCGCTCGACCGGCCTTCCGTTCCTCGGCACCCTGGCGTGGATCGTACTGCCGCAGGCGGTCCGCCTCACCGTGCCGCCGATCACCAATCGCACCGTCGCAATCACCAAGAACACCGCGCTCGGCATGGTCATCGGCGTGCCCGAAATTCTCAACCAGGCGACGACCGCGCAATCCTTCTCGGGCAACGCCACGCCGCTGATGATGGGCGCGCTCGCCTACATCATCCTGTTCATCCCGGTCGTGGCGCTGGGCCGCTATCTCGAAACGCGCTTCGCCTGGCGGAGAAGTTGAATGGATGCGTTCATTCAACAGTTATTCAACATCGACATCATGGCGCGGGCGCTGCCGCTGGTGCTGCAAGGCTTGCAGCAGACCGTGCTGCTCTGCCTCATCGTCGTCCCGCTCGGCCTTGTCGGCGGGCTCCTCTTCGCCCTCGCCTCCCTGTCCGGCTCGCGCACCGTTCGCTGGGGCATGATCGTCGCGATCGATTTCTTCCGCGCCGTGCCGCCGCTGGTGCTGCTGATCTTCGTCTATTCGGGGCTGCCGTTCGCCGGTATCCGGCTTTCGCCGCTTGTGGCCGTCGCGGTCGCCTTCTTCCTCAACACGTCGAGCTAATACGGCGAAATCTATCGCGCCGGCATCGAGAGCGTCGGGCGCGGCCAAAGGGACGCGGCCCGCTCCACCGGACTCGGTGCCTTCGACGCGCTGGCCCACGTCGTCCTGCCGCAGGCGATCCGAAACGTGCTGCCTGATCTCGTCTCCAACACCGTCGAAGTGGTGAAGCTGACCTCGATCGCGAGCGTGGTCGCGCTTCCCGAGCTCCTCTACTCGGCCGACATGGCGCGCTCGCTCACCTTCAACGCTTCGCCGATCGTGCTTGCGGCGGCGATCTATCTCGTCATGCTATGGCCCGTGGTCCGGCTGATCAGCCGGCTCGAACGAAGAATGGCATCCTGATGTCTCGTGTCCTCCGCGTCGCCGCCGCCCAGTCGGGCGCTATCCAGAAAGCCGAATCCCGCCAGGCCGTGGTGAAACGGCTGTGCGATCTGCTCGATCAGGCTCACGCCGACGGCGTGAACTTCGTCGTGTTCACCGAGCTCGCGCTCACCACGTTCTTCCCGCGCTGGTACATGACCGATCAGGCCGAGGTCGATGCGTGGTTCGAACGCGAGATGCCGAATGCCGCGACACGACCGCTGTTCGAGAAGGCCGCGCAGTACCGAATCGGCTTCTATCTCGGCTATGCGGAACTGACCCCCGACGGCCATCACTATAACACCGCGATCCTCGTCGACCGCGACGGCAGGATCGCCGGCAAATACCGCAAGGTGCACCTGCCGGGCCATTCGGAGTTCGATCCACAGCGCGCGTTCCAGCATCTCGAGAAGCGTTATTTCGAGCCGGGCAATCTCGGCTTTCCGGTATGGCGCACGATGGGCGGCATCTTCGGCATGTGCGTGTGCAACGACCGCCGCTGGCCCGAGACCTATCGGGTGATGGGGCTGCAAGGCGTCGAGATGGTCGCACTGGGCTACAACACGCCGTCGGTCAATTCGCAGAAGGCCGAGGAAGGCCCGCAGAAGCGCCTGTTCCACCATAACCACTCGGTGCAGGCCGGCGCCTATCAGAACTCCACCTTCGTGGTCGCGACCGCGTAGTGCGGCGTCGAGGACGGCTTCCCGCTGTTCGGTGGAAGCTGCATCGTCAACCCCGACGGCGAGATCATCGCGGCGGCGAAGACCGAGGACGACGAGCTGGTCGCCGCGACGATCGATCTCGACGATACGAAGTTCAACAAGGACACGATCTTCGACTTCAAGCGTCACCGCCGTATCGAGCATTACGGCCGCATCACCGGCCAGGTCGGTGTGGAGTTGCCGGAATAACGGAAGAACAATGCCCGACCTCTCGTACGATCCGAACGCCCTTTCCCAGCACGACCGCTACAAGCTCCTCATCAGCCTGGTGATCCCGCGGCCGATCGCGCTCGTGACCACGCTCGGGCCGACCGGCATCGTCAATGCGGCGCCGTTCTCGTTCTTCAACCTGTTCAGCGAGTCACCGCCGATCGCCGTGCTCGGCCTGCAGGTCAAGCCGGAGGGCGGCCTAAAGGATACCGCCGCGCATATCCGCGACCGCGGCGAGTTCGTCATCAACCTGGTGGACGAGGCGCTCGGCGCGCAGATGAACCAATGCGCGGTCGATTTTCCCCCCGAGATCAGCGAGATTGAGGTTGCGGAGCTCAACCTCCTGCCGAGCGAGAAGGTAAAGACGCCGCGCATCGCCGAAGCGCCGGCCGCGCTCGAATGCCGCCACTACACCACGCTGGAGGTGAGTGCGCAGCGCCGCATTGCCATCGGTGAGATCGTGCATGTCCATGTGCGCGAGGGCCTGTGGGACACCCAGAAAATGCGCATCGACATGACGCGCTACCGCCCGCTCGCGCGCCTGTTCGGGAATTTCTACGCGTCCCTCAGCGAACCGTTCACCCATGTGCGCAAGAGCTATGAGGAGTGGGCGGCGGAGCGGAAGAAATAGGTCCGCTCATCCCCGCGAAAGCGGGGACCCAGTGCTTTGGCAAATAACTGGATGCCCGCTTTCGCGGACATGAGCGGAGTCAGGTGGTGCGCGCCAGTTGCACCGCTCCCATCGCCATCGCCACCGCGGCCTGCGTCGGATCGATGACCGGAATGCCGAGCGCGTCTTCGAGCGGTGCACGATGCCGCGCCATGCCGGCGCAGCCCATCACGATCGCGTTCGCCCCGTCGCGCTCCTTCAGCGCACGGCCGACCTCGATCATGCGCGGCAGCGTCTTCTCGCTCGCGCTCTCGGCGACCGACAATTCGAGCGGCCGCTCACCGGCGAGGCGGTCCATCAGGCCCATCTGGCGCAGATAGCGCATGTGCCGCGCGATCGAGCGCTGCTTGATCGCGATCACGCCGAAGCGCTCGGCGCGCGCAAGCGCGGTCAGCACGCCGCATTCCGCAATGCCGAACACCGGCCGCGTCGTGCCCTCGCGGC
>JAXDNZ010000604.1:0-2887 GCA_034669185.1 Hyphomicrobiales bacterium | reverse complement strand
GATCAGATGCGGCGCGACGTACAGGATGCGATAGCCGTATCCGCCGGCGGTGCCGGGGCGGCCGTCGTGCTTCTCATCGGGATGAATGACGAACGTGCAGCCGCCGAGGCTGTGCTGCGTCGTGCCGCGATAACCGAACGACTGCTCGCCGCGGATGGTCACGCCGACGGCGTAGCTGTCGTGGCGGTGTGGCGCGAAGGCCATTCGGTCGAAGCTTGCCTCGGCACGCTCGAAGCCGGGCCGCGACCTGCCGGCGCGGACCCAGTCGCGCGGGCCGCACGATCGTTCAAGACCAAGGGTCGCCGCGGTGCTCACATTCGCCCATGCTGTCGGCCGAAGACCTCACCGCCTTCATCATAGCGGCCTTCGCGCTGATCGGGAGCCCAGGCCCGGCGACGCTCGGCCTCGCGGCGACGGCTGCCGCGTTCGGCATTCGCCGCAGCCTCGCGCTGATGGCCGGCATCATCGCGGGCGTGTTGGCGGTCTTCGCGCTCGCCGCCGCGGGGCTGACCGGGCTTGTTCTGGCGCAGCCCGTTCTGGGTCCGGTCGTGAAGGTGCTGGCCGCGCTCTATATGCTCTGGCTCGCCTGGAGCATCGCGACCGCGCCGCCGCTCGGGCAGGGCGGGTGCGCCGGTGCGCCCACACTCCACGGCGGTATCTTTCTCGGCGTCGGCAATCCGAAGGCCTATGCGGCGATGGCGGCCCTGGCCTCGGGCTTCATGCTGTCCGCCGACCGGTTGACCGACACGGTCGCGAAGGCCGTCATCCTGCTCGCCGTCATGATCGTGGCCGACCTCGCCTGGCTGGTCGCCGGCTCCGCCCTCGCGCGCGTGATGCCCCGCCCGGCCTGGTCGCGCGCGATCAACATTGCGTTCGCGCTGGCGCTGCTTGCCTCGGTCGCGGCCGGGTTCATCCATTAGGTGGAACCCGGCCGGGGACAAAACGTTCGTACCCGGGGGAACCCGGAGCCGGGACATGAACGTCCATCACAAGTCTGAAGACTCGAAGAAAATGCCGCCGCAGCACCAGGCACACCAGCCCGGCATCGAGCGCGAGATGCGGCCGCGCCCCGAATACCTTCCGAAATATCCGGGTGTCGGCAAGCTCAAGGACAAGGTCGCGGTCATCACCGGCGGCGACAGCGGCATCGGCCGCGCGGTCGCCGTCGCGATGGCGCGCGAGGGGGCGCTGATCTCGATCCTCTATCTCGAAGAGCACGACGACGCCGACGAGACGGTGAGGCTGGTGGAAGCCGAAGGCAGCCAGGCGATCAAGTTCGCGGGCGATGTCGGCGACGAGATGGTGTGCTGGGAGGCGGTCGAGCGCACGTTCGAGCAGTTCGGCCGCATCGACATCCTGGTGAACAACGCCGCCGAGCAGCACGAGACCAAGGACCCGCTAGAGCTCGACACCGAGCAGTTGCTCAAGACCTTCCGCACCAACGTGTTCGGCTATTTCTACATGGCCAAGGCCGCGCTGCATTACATGCAGGAGGGCGCGACCATCATCAATACGACCTCGATCACGGCCTATCGGGGTCACAAGACGCTGATCGACTACGCATCGACCAAGGGCGCGATCGTGTCGTTCACGCGCTCGCTATCCGAGGCGTTGGAGGACCGCAAGATTCGCGTCAATGGCGTGGCGCCGGGGCCGATCTGGACGCCGCTGATCCCGGCCTCGTTCGATGCCGAGCGCGTCGCCAAGCACGGGCAGAACGCGCCGATGCAGCGGCCCGGCCAACCCAATGAAGTGGCGCCCTGTTACGTGTTCCTCGCGAGTGAAGACGCCTCCTACATGAGTGGGCAGGTGTTGCACCCGAACGGCGGCAACGTCGTCAACGCCTGACACAGGAGGTCAAGATGACACCAAAGCCGAAACCACGCGCCGACACCGACGAGACGGCGGCCGACCCGGACAAGAACGCGAAGCTGGAAACCTACGAGCAGGAGGTCGAGCGCGCATCGGTGGAGAGCGTCGCCGAACATCCGGAAGGGTCCGCGCCGCCGATGGAGCGGCTTGTCGACGCGCATCCCGAGAAGCAGCGGAAGTAGCGCTCAGCCCGCGGCCTTGATCCGCCGGAGCAGATAAACCGCGAAGGCCGGCGCGATCAGCGCCGGCCCGGGCACGTGGATATGGCCAAGCCCGAGCTGGATCACGGGCAGCCAATAGGTGAGTTGCGTGAGACGGCGTCCCGGCGCGTCGAGCTTGTCCCGTTCAAGCAGCATCAGCGCCGCAAAGCAGAGCGCGAGCGTGTCGTAGGCGAGCAGGTAGGGCGTGACGCAGACCGCGCACGCCAGGAACAGCGCCATCTTGAGGTCGCTCGACGCATCGCGGCGGTATCGGAACGCCCAGGCGACGGCGGCCGCCGCAAGCGCCGCGACGATGAGCTGGACCGTCATCGCGAGCGCGAAGCTCGCCCCCACGCCGCGCAGGTTCATGTAGATGGTCGGGCAGAACGGTTCGAGCGCGAGCTTGGGATCGACCAGCACGAAGTTCTGCACCGGCAAGCCGACACGCACGAAATCGATCCACACCTGCGGGCCGAACAGCGCCGCCGTCAGCGCCGCGAGCGCAAGCGCGGTGAGCGCGGCCGATCCGAACGTGCGCCAATGGCCTCCGGCGATCAACATCACGGGAAACAGCAACCCCAGCTGCGGCTTCAGCGTCAGCAGCCCGATCAGTACGCCGGCCGCGATCGGGCGTCGATCGAGCCAGGCGAAGATCGTGACCAGCATCGCGGCGGCGACGAGCGCGACCTGTCCCGACATCAGGCAGAACAGCGAAGCCGGCGAGAGCGTAAGCGCGATCAGCGCGCGCCGGTCCAAATGCTGGCGGGCCACCGTAACGAACGCCGCGATCCCGAGCGCGGTCCATGTCAGCAGCG
>JAXDNZ010000603.1:0-3023 GCA_034669185.1 Hyphomicrobiales bacterium | reverse complement strand
TATGCGTACAATTACGACTATGCCGCCGAAGCGCGGCAGCGCGCGCTGAGCGAGTGCGGGAAGCACTCCGACAAATGTGTCGTCAAAGGCACTTTCGAGAACACATGCGTGAGCATCGCCAAGGCCGGCAACGGCGCGATGGGCTGGGCCTGGGGTCATGGCAAGAGCGAAGACGACCGTATGGCCATGAGCGAGTGCCGCAGCAACCGCGGCCGCGATTGCGAGCTCTCGGCGCGTTTCTGCACCGGCGAGCCGTGAGCCACCCGCGCGATCAGGAGAAGCGGGCGCCGATCGCACGAACTTGTTGATGGCTGAGCTTCACCCGCCGCGGTGAAGTCGGTTTGCACCGCTGGGGAGGACGAACCAAGATGACGAAGCAATATCTCGGAGCGGTTGTTTGCGCGCTCGCCCTCATGGGCGGCGCGAAGGTTGCCGCCGCCGGACCTTACGGCGCGCTCGCCACCAGCCCCGATGCCGATTTCGGCTACGCCTACAACTACGACTACGCCGAAGAAGCGCGGCGCCGGGCGCTGAGCGAATGCCGCAAGCACTCGGACAAATGCGTCGTCAAAGGGACCTTCGAAAACACCTGCGTCAGCATCGCCAAGGCGGGCAATGGCGCGATGGGCTGGGCCTGGGGCCACGGCAAGGGTGAGGATGACCGCATGGCGATGAGCGAGTGCCGCAATAATCGCGGCCGCAATTGCGAACTCTCCGCCCGCTTCTGCACCGGCAACCCATAACGCGCCGACGTCTGGTTTGCGGCTTCACCGCCAGCGGCGGTGAAGCCAAAGCCATTGTTCTGGGTGCTCCCGCACCCAGCCCTCGATCACCGAGGTGATCGCCTGCATCGTGCCTTGCACGTCGACCTCGCCCTCGGCGTTGCGTGGCAGCGTGATCGCGTCGGTCAACTCGCCCCAGAAATGATTGCCGTCGGGCAGCCGCACCATGCGCACGCCATAAACCGCCGCGCCGGTGTGACGGGCAAGTTGCGCGATGAGCGGATTGGCTTTCACCCAGCGACCGAAGAACACGACGTCGACGCCCTTGACGTAGTGCTGGTCGACCAGCATCCCGACATGTTCGCCGCGCTCAAGGGCATTCGCCAGCCGCACCGGCGCATCGATGCCGACGGGCACGAGCGTACCCATGCATCCGGCACGCATGCCCACCACCGCATCGCCGATCGCCGCGATATTGGGCCGGCGATAGAGCACGTTGGTCGGAACCCGGTAGAACACCGCGCCCACCGCCGGAATCTCCCAGTTTGCGAGATGCGCGGCGAAAAACAGCGCGGGTTTCCCCGATGCGCGGATCGCATCGAAGCGGTCGAGGGAAACCTGCTCGTAGGTCACATCGACATCGTCGCCGCCAAGCTCGCCGGGCGCAGGCAACGTCACGCGGTCGATATGCGCGAACTCGGCGGCGACGCGGCCGAGATTGTCCCACACCCCGCGCAGAATCTTTTCGATTTCCTCCGGCGGCTTCTCGGGAAACGCCGCTGCGAGATTGGCGCGGCCGATGCGATGTTCTGGCAGCCACGGCCCGATCGTGCGCAGCATCGCCGCCAGCATGTTCGCCATGCGTTGGCGGTTCACCGCGCGCAAGCCCTTCAAGATCGCGACTGCGAACCATCCGACGAGCGCATCGAATCCCGCCTTGAGGCGGCGGCCGGCGCGGGCGCGGGGCATGGTCATGCCGGGCGAGTCTAGAAAGTCACGATGATTTTGCCGAACACCTGCCGGCTCTCGAGCCGCGCAAGGCCGCGCTCGACGTCGGCGAGTGGCACCTCGGTATCGATCACCGGCGTCAAGCCGCCGGCCATCTTGGCGAGGCTCTCGTGCACATTGCGCATCGAGCAGGCGAACGAGCCGATGATGCGATACTGCTGCAGATAGAGCTGGAACAGATTCATCTGGATCGACTGGCCCGAGGTCGAGCCGCAGGTCACGAGCCGGCCGCCGCGCTTCAGGCACAACAACGAGTCATTGAACGTGTCCGGCCCGACGTGCTCGAACGCGACGTCGACGCCCTTCTTGCCCGTGAGCTTGCGCACGATCGTGGCGAACCGATCCTTGCGGTAGTTGATCACGTGGTCGGCGCCCAGCGCCTTGGCCTTCTCCGCCTTTTCGTCGTCGCCGACGGTCGTGATCACGGTCGCACCGATGGCTTTCGCCATCTTGATCGCGCTGCTGCCGATACCGGAGCCGCCGGCCTGCACCAGGATCGTCTCGCCGGACTCGAGTTTGGCATTGTCGAACAGCATGTGCTGCACGGTGCCGAACGCGATCGGCGCGCAAGCCGCATCGCGAAACGAAACGCCCGCCGGAACCGGAATGACAAGCCGCGCCGGCATGTTGACGAGGTCGCGCGCGAAGCCGTCGACGTGGAAGCCCATCACGCCCGATACGTTTTCACACAGATTGTCGCGGCCTTCGCGGCACGCCTTGCAGGTCCCATCGGTCAAGCCCCCATAGGCGACGACGTTTTCGCCGGCCTTGAATGTGGTCACGTCCGGTCCAACGGCCGCGATCTCGCCCGCCGCCTCGACGCCAACGACAAGCGGCAGCGTGCGCTTGGCGAACGCCATGCCGCGCCAGCCCCACACGTCGAGGTGATTGAGGCCGACCGCCTTGATGCGGATCTGCACCTCGCCCGCGCCGGGCGGCGGGGGAGGGGCCACATCCAGCAGTTCGAGCTTGCGGTCGGCGACAAGTGTGAGCGCGCGCATGCGCAGGAATGCTCCGAAGCCTAGCGGTGGATGCCCATCGCCGCCGTGAGCCCGCCGTCGATCGGCAGATATGCGCCCGTGATGTAAGAGGCGGCCGGCGTGAGTAAGAAGCCGACCAAACCGGCGATATCCTCGGGCTTGGCGAAACGCTGCGCCGGAATCTGCTTCTCCATCTGCTCGCGGAATTTGCCGTATTTCGTCATCATCTCGGTGTCGATGAAGCCGGGTGCGATATAGTTTGCCGTAATGCCGCGGCTCGCGACCTCGACCGCGAGCGTGCGCGTATAGCCGA
>JAXDNZ010000602.1:0-2605 GCA_034669185.1 Hyphomicrobiales bacterium | reverse complement strand
GACGCGGCGCTGCTGATCGCCGCCGCCCGGACGGCCGGCGTGCACGAGGTGATCCTGCGGCTTCCGAACGGCTACGAAACGCAAGTGGGTGAAGCGGGCGCCTTGCTGTCGGGCGGGCAGCGCCAGCGCGTCGCATTGGCGCGCGCGCTGTATCGCGACCCGTTCCTGGTGGTGCTGGATGAACCCAACTCGAACCTCGACGCTCCGGGCGAAGCGGCGCTCACCAACGCCATTGGGGCCATTCGCGCGCGCGGCGGCGTGGCCGTCGTCATCGCCCATCGTCCGAGCGCCGTGCGCGCCGTCGACCACATCCTGATCCTCAACGAAGGCCGCGTGCAGGCCTTCGGGCCCCGCGCCGAAATTCTGCGAGAGCCGCCGCCGCAACAGCCGCAAGAAGAAATCGTTCGGACGCAGGAACAGCGGACGATCCGCAAGCCTGCGGCCGGCAAGCGCCGCAACGGCGCGGGTCAGACAAGGAGCGTGTCATGATCGACACGATCGGGAGGATCGAAGCGATCATCAGGCGCGCCGTGCCGGCGCTTCGCCGCCATGCCGCGTGGATGCAGGCGAAGCTGTCACTTCTCGCTTCCACCGCCGCAGGTCGCGACGCCGACAGCGCACCGCTCAAGCCCGGCACCCGCCGATCGATCGGCAAGCATATCGCCGCCATCTCGGTCATCACGGCCCTCCTGGTCGGCAGCGTCGGCGTGATGGGCGGCACCTTGGAAGTGTCCGGCGCGGTCATCGCGCTCGGCTCGCTGGTGGTCGAATCGAGCGTGAAGAAGGTGCAGCATCCGACCGGCGGCATCATCGGGGAGCTTCTCGTCCGTGACGGCGGCCATGTCGGGGCCGGCGATCTGCTGGTGCGGCTCGATCCGACCGAAGCGCAGGCCACGCTCGCGGCGGTGACCAAGTTTCTGTGGGAACTGACGGCGCGACGGGCGCGGCTGGAAGCCGAGCGCGACCTGAGCGACGCCGTCGACGTTCCCGCCGATCTCATGAGCGCCGGGGAGGATGCGGAGATCGGCCGCATCATCGCGGGCGAGCGCAAGCTGTTCGACCTGCGCCGGGAAGCGCAGCGCGGGCAGAAAGCACAGCTGCGCGAGCGAATTTCCCAGCTCACCGACGAGGTGGCCGGACTGACTCAACAGGCCGCCGCCAAGGATCGGGAAATCGAGTTCGTGCAAAAAGAGCTGGGCGGCGTGCGCCAGCTCTGGGAAAAAAGCCTGATCCCGATCACCCGGCTCACCGCGCTCGAGCGGGACGGCGCCCGCCTGGAAGGCGAGCGCGGCCTCCTTGGCGCGACCATCGCGCAGACCCGCGGCAAGATCTCCGAGATCGAATTGCAGATCATCCAGCTCGACCAGAACATGCGCAGCGACGTCGCCAAGGAGCTGGCCGACATCCGCGCGAAGATGTCGGAGCTGGTGGAGAAGAAGGTGACCGCGACCGAGCAGCTCAAGCGCATCGATATCCGCGCGCCGCAATCCGGCATCGTGCATCAGCTCGCCGTGCACACCAACGGCGGTGTCATCGCCGCCGGCGAGCAGATCATGCTCATCGTGCCGGAGGCGGATGCGCTGATCGTCGAGATCAAGGTCGCGCCGCGCGACATCGACAAGGTACAGGTCGACCAGAACGTCTTCCTGCGCTTCACCAGTTTCAACCAGCGCACCACCCCGGAATTGACCGGGACCGTCACGCGCATTGGGGCCGACACCATCAAGGAGGAACGCGACGCGACCTATTACCTGGTGCGCATCACGCTCAAGCCGGGAGAAATCGAGCGGCTGGGAGAGCAAAAGCTCGTGCCCGGCATGCCTGTGGAAGCCTTCGTCAAGACCAAGGACCGCACCATGCTGTCGTATTTCCTCAAGCCGCTGACCGACCAGGCCCACCGCGCATTCCGCGAGAATTGACCGAGCTCATCTCAGACCAACTGCGTGCGCACCTCCACCACTGCATCGGCGACGGACGCCGCAACCGCCCGTGGCACCGCAGACGTGGGCTGTCACGGCGCGGCGACGGCCTCATTCCGGCAGCGGGATGAACTCGCTGTCGTCGCCCGGCACGCTGTCGAAGCGCTTGAGCTTCCAGTCCGCCTTGGCCTGCTCGATGCGTTCCTTGCGCGACGACACGAAATTCCACCAGATGTGGCGCGGGCCGTCCATCGCGGCGCCGCCAACGAGAACGACGCGCGCCTCGCTCGCCGCGGTGACGGTAAGCCGGTCGCCCGGGCGCAGGATCAGCAAACGTCCGGCGGTAAAGCGGTCGCCGGCAATGTCGATCTCGCCGGCCACGACATAGATCGCGCGTTCCTCGGTATCGGCATCGATCGGCAGCACGGCGCCGGGCGCCAGCGTAGCGTCGGCGAAGATGGTGTCGGACAGCGTCGGCACCGGCGAACGCTTGCCATAGAGGCTGCCGGCGACGATGCGGACGCTCTTGCCGTCTTCCGCCACGACCGGAAGCTCGCTCTGGTCGTGATGCGCGAAGCTCGCGTCGATTTCCTCGTCGGCCGCCGGCAACGCGACCCAGCACTGCAGCCCGTGCAGCCGCTCGCCGCCGCTGCGATGATCCGGAGCCGTGCGCTCGGAATGGACGA
>JAXDNZ010000601.1:0-8150 GCA_034669185.1 Hyphomicrobiales bacterium | reverse complement strand
GAATTACCCGGTTCGATGGCGGCGAAACGTTCGCGCCCATCCTTGATGCGCAGCACGGCAAGATCGGTCCGTGCGTCCTTCAGCACGATCTCGGCCTCGAACTCGCGCTTATCGGCGAGCGCGATCTTCACTTCGGTGGCGCCCTCGATGACGTGGTTGTTGGTCATCACAAGCCCGGACCCATCGACGATGACGCCCGACCCGAGCGAGCGCTGCACCTGTTCGCGCGGCAGCCCGCCGTCTCCGCCGAAGAAGCGGCGGAACAGCGGGTCTTCCATGAGTGGATTGCGATTCTGCACGGTCCTTGCCGCGTAGACGTTGACCACCGACGGCGCGACCTTCTGCACCACCGGCGCGTAGGAGAGCTTCAGCTCACCCGGCGAGGCCGGCACGCGGCGATCCTGGGCCAGCGCCGGGGCCGACAGCACGGCAAGTGTGAGCGCAAGCGCGGCCAGGCGGTGAATCATCGTGGGTTCCGGTATGGTTTTCGGCCTGAGATATAAAGAGTTGAGCCGGGCAATTGAAGGGCGCGCAGCGCATACAGCCAACGCGTGCATCCGTCGCTCCGGCCACCTCAGCGGGGCGATTGCGCCCCGAACTGGTTCGTCCCACACTTGGAACCCGAAAGCGCCGCTGGGGAACGGCCTTTCGAGTGGGATGGGGGCTGAGAATGGATCACCAGCAGAAGACGCGGCAGGCCGTAAGCGCCGCAGTCATCGGCAACGTGCTCGAGTGGTATGACTTTGCGGTCTACGCCTATGTGGCAGTCTACATCGCGAAGAACTTCTTTCCGCAGGGCGATCCCGTCACCGGCCTGCTGGCGACCTTCCTCACCTACGGGCTCGGATTCCTGGCGCGCCCGCTGGGCGGCATCATCCTTGGCCGCGTCGGCGACACCCACGGACGTAAGACCGCGCTGCTGATCACCATCGCGCTGATGGCGGTGGGCACCGTTCTCATCGGCATCCTGCCGACCTTCGCGTCGATTGGGATCGCGGCGCCACTGCTGCTCGTTGTCGCCCGCCTGCTGCAGGGCTTTTCGGCCGGCGGCGAATGGGGCTCGTCCACCGCCTATATCGTCGAATGGGCGCCGCCAGATCAGCGCGGCTTCTACGGCAGCTTTCAGCAGACCAGCGTGGTCGCTGGCCTCCTGCTCGGCTCGGGAATTGCGGCCCTGTTCGCCACCCTCCTGACGACGGAGCAGATGGATTCGTGGGGCTGGCGCATCCCGTTCCTGCTCGGCGGCATTCTCGGGCCGGTCGGCCTCTGGATGCGGCGCACCATCGATGAAACGCCGGCCTACAAGAAGGCCGCCGCGACACCGGCCGCGACTGTCGAGGACAAGACCAGCCCGTGGCTGCTCGCCGGCCGCGCGTTCGGTTTCACCATCGTGTGGACCGTGTGTTTCTACGTACTGCTGAACTATATGCCGACGTGGTCGCGGCAATATCTCAAGATCAGCCCCGCCGCCGCGCTGTGGGCCAACACGATCGGCCTGCTCGTGCTGATGCTCTTCATTCCCCTGATGGGCAAGCTGTCCGACAAGTTCGGCCGCAAGCCGCTGCTGCTCGCCTGCTGCGTCGCCTACATCGTGGTGCCCTATCCGATCTTTACGTATCTCGTCGGCGGCGCCTCCTATACCGAGCTGGTCCTGGTGCAGATCCTGTTCGCCATTCTCATCTCGATGTTCTCGGGTCCTGGACCGGCCGCGATCGCAGAGATCTTTCCGACACGCACGCGCTCGACCTGGATGACGTCGGGCTACGCGCTCGCTGTTGCGATCTTCGGCGGCTTCGCGCCGTTCATCTCGGTGTGGCTGATCAGCACCTTCAACTCACCGATCGCGCACAGCTTCTATCTCATCGCGGCGGCGATCGTGTCGACCGTGGTGATCGCGACATTGCGCGAGACCGCGCACGAGCCGCTCGACTGATGCTGATCACGTTCGACGGCAAGCGCGTGATCGTGGCCGGCGCCGCACGCGGTATCGGCCACGGCATTGCGGTCGCCTTTGCGGAGAATGGCGGCGATGTCACCGCATGCGACCGGCTCGTCGAGGAGGTCGAGAAGTTCGCAGGGCCGGCGAAATCCGGCGCGGGGAGAATCAAGGCCGCGAGGGTCGACGTCACCGACAAGGCGTCCGTCGAGGCGGTGGTTGCGAGTGCGGGCGGGCCGATCGACGTCCTTATCTACGTCGCCGGCGGCATCCGCGGACAACGGCCGAGACCATTGGAACAGGTCCCGGTCGAGGATTTCCACCAGATCGTGGATGCGAACCTGACCGGGGCGTTCCTGTTCGCGCAGGCCGTCACGCCGGGCATGAAGCGCGCCGGCAAGGGCCGCATCGTGACGATCTCCAGCCGTGCCGCGCTCGCGCCGAGCCTCACCGGCATCCAGGCCTATGCTTCCGCCAAACACGGCCAGCTCGGCCTGGTACGCCAGCTCTCCCATGAGCTCGGGCAGTACGGCATCACGGTGAATACGGTCGCGCCCGGCTTCCTGCGCACCAGTCCGGATTACGAGCCGCAATGGGACGGCTGGGGACCGGAAGGCCAGAAAGCATTCATCGAGCGGATCGCCATGCGCCGGATGGGGACCCCGGACGACATCGCGCATGCTGTCATGTTCCTGGCTTCGGATTATGCTTCTTGGATCACCGGCCAAATTTTGCCCGTGATGGGTTCACCGAATTAGCGTCGTGCATGGTACCGATTTTCGGATAGACCATGCGCGACAGAAGCAGGAGTTCGCCATGACTGAGCAGAAGCCGCTGGAGCCCTGGCAGTGGCCGGAAGAGCATTGGCGCAAACTGATCAACCAGGTGCGCGCCGGCCGCAGCTATCGGCCGAAGACCTGGAAGGACGGAGCGCGCTGCGCCTTCGCGATCTCGTTCGATAGCGATCACGAGACCAACGAGCTGCGCGATGGCGGAAAGTCGATCGGCCGCATGGCCTGGGGCCAGTACGGCAACCGGGTCGGCGTGCCGCGTATTCTGAAGATGCTGAAGAAGTACGATGTGCCCGCGACCTTCTATGTCCCGGCGGTCACGGCACTCATCTACCCGGACGAGCAGCGTCAAGTGATCGCTGAAGGCCACGAGATCGGCATCCATAGCTGGATTCACGAGCTCAACTCCGTCCTCTCCTACGAGGCCGAGAGCGACATCATGCATCGCGCCGCCGACACGCTGGAAAAGATCACTGGCGTGCGACCGGTTGGAGCGCGCACCGCCTCCTGGGACTTCTCCCCGCACACGCTGCGCATCACCAAGGAGATGGGTCTCCTCTATGATTCCTCCTTGATGGCGGACGAGGATTGCTACGAGTTGCTGCTCGATGGCGAGCCGACCGGCGTGGTCGAACTCCCCGTGGAATGGATCCGTGACGACGCGGTGTATTTCATGATGCATCGCTTCCAGTCGCTGCGCCCGCAAATGCCGGTGGAAGCCGTGTTCGACATCTTCCGCCGCGAGTTCGACATGGCCTATGAGGAAGGCGGCATCTGCCAGATCACCACCCATCCGCACTTCATCGGCTACCGGTCGCGTATCTGGATCATTGACGAGCTGATCCGTCATGCCAAGTCGCGGCCCGGCGTGTGGTTCGCGACCCACGCGGACGTCGCGCGCTATGCGAAGGAAAACGCCGCCTGATGCGCATCGCGGTCGTCGCCGATATTCACGGAAACATCCGCGCGTTGCGCGCCGTGATGGAGGACCTGAAGGAGGTCGCGCCCGACGCCGTCGTCAATCTCGGCGACTGCCTCTCCGGTCCGCTCGAAGCCGCCGACACCGCCGACGTGCTTATCAGCCTCGCCTGGCAGACGATCCGCGGCAATCACGACCGCCAGCTGCTCGACCGGCCCGCAGATCAGATGGGCCCGTCGGATCAGGCCGCGCTCAGCGAGCTGAAGAACCATCACAAGGCCTGGCTCGCAAACCTCGAGCCGTCCGCCACGGTCGAGGATATCCTGCTCTGTCATGGCGCGCCGGACGACGACCTCACCTATTTGCTGGAGTTCGTCGAGCCTGACGGCCGTGTGCGGATTGCGACGCGCGCCGAAATCGGCCAGCGCCTGCGCGGCGCGAGTGCGCCGGTCGTGCTGTGTGCGCACAGCCACGTGCCGCGCCTCGTCGCTCTCGAGGGCAACTGCGTGGCCGTCAATCCGGGCAGCGTGGGGCTTCCGGCTTACACCGATGAGGGGCCGGAACATTCGATGCAGAACGGCGCACCGCATGCCCGTTACGCTGTGCTCGAGCGGCGCAAGGCGGGCGAGCGCTGGCGCGTCCTGTTTCGCGCAGTCGAGTACGACTGGGATGCCGCTGCGGCGCGTGCCGCCGAGAAGGGCCGCGAGGACTGGGCACGCTGGATCAGCACAGGATACGCAGGCTAGCGCTTGATCCGAGCGCATTGAAACACTCTCCGCTCATTCCCGCGAAAGCGGGAATCCAGGGCCAACGACCGGGTCCCCGCTTCCGCGGGACGAGCGGGATTGAACGCCGATTCAAATGTCATCGGATTATGCTCTAGCGCCGTTGTTCGCACGCGCGGCGGCAATTGGGAAACAAGAGGGCTTCACTTTCGCGCGACTTCGACGAGCCGGGTTGTTAGACTCTTGTCCATGGACGACCGAACGAACACCGCGTTCACTGCCGTCATCTATCTCGTCGCCTTCGTCACCGGCGCGATCGTGATGAGCTTCGAGATGCTCGGTTCGCGCTATCTCAATCCCTATTTCGGCAGCGGTATCTACACCTGGGCTTCGCTGATCTCGACCGTGCTCGCCGCGCTGTGCGCCGGCTACTTCCTCGGCGGGCTCGCGGCGGATCGCTATCCGTCGGCGCGCGTGCTCGCGGTCACGGTGCTGATCGGCTCGGCCTATCTCCTGTGCCTGCCGGCCTTTGCCGAACGCGTGCTCGAAGCCGTGCTCGCCGCGGTCGACGACGTGCGCACCGGCAGCCTCGCGGCGGCCCTTGCGATCATGTTCTTTCCGGTCACGTTCCTCGGGATGTATTCGCCGTTCGCAATCCGGCTTCTCTTGCGTTCGGCGCAACGCTCCGGCGCGGTCTCCGGCACGGTCTACGGCATCTCGACCGCGGGCGCGATCCTCGGCACGCTCGGCACCACGTTCCTGCTCATTCCGGCGATCGGCTCGCGCGCCATCACGATCACGCTCGGGGTAGCGGGCGTCGCCTCGGGACTCTTGCTGCTTGCCCTGCGGCGCGCGCGGCGGGCCGCACCGTTGATGCTCATGCTTGCCCTTGCCTTGCCCTGCGCCGCGCAGGCCGAGGATCTCGTCGACATGACGGCGCGTGCCGAGATCGCCAAGCGGGCCGACGGCCGCATCGCGCATATCGAGACCGAGTACAACGATATCTTCATCACCAAACGCGGCCGCGAGCTGACCATGGCGTTCCAGCTCAAAGGCTTCGACTACACGGAATCAGTCGCAAACCTGACCGACCCGGACGACCTGCTGATCAAGTACACGCAAGTGATGACGCTCGCGGTCGCCTATCCGCGGGCACTGGACAAGGTGCTGATGCTCGGCCTCGGTGGCGGCACGATCGCGACGTATCTGGGCCGCTTCCTGCCCGACGCGACGATCGAGACGGTGGAGATCGATCCGGCGGTGATCAAGGCCGCGAAGATCTATTTCGGCGTGAAAGAGACGCCGCGCGTGCGCTATCGCGAAGGCGACGCCCGCGTCTTCCTCAACCGCCACCATGATCGGTACGACCTGATCCTGGTCGACGCCTTCCACGGCGGCTATGTGCCGTTCCATCTGCTGACGCGCGAGTTCTACACGCTACTCAGACAGCGCCTCGCGCCCGGCGGCGCCGCAGCCTTCAACGTGCATGACGGCACCAAGCTGTATGCCTCGACGCTGGTGACGCTGCGCGCCGTATTCCCGAGCGTGCACCTCTACCCGACGCGACAGGGCGAAGTCATCGTCGTCGTCACCGCCGAGCCCGCACCCGAGACCGCGGCGCTCGCGCAACGCGCGGCCGCGCTGCAGGAGAAGTTCGGATTCCGCTTCTCCCTGCCGAAGCTGCTTGAAGGGCGCACGGAAAAATCCGGCGCCACGCAAGCCGGCGAGCTTCTCACCGACGACTTCGCGCCGGCGAACATGTACGACACGATGGGCGAGCGGCGACGGAAGAAGTGATCACTCCTTTGCCGGCACCGTGCGCAGATAGGCAACGATCGCGTCGAGATCGGCCTCCGTCATGTTGGCATAGAAGCCGTAGCCCATCGGCGGCTTCATCGGCGAGCCGTCCCTGCGCACGCCTTTGGTGATCGCGCGCTTGATCTCGTCGTCGGTCCAGGCGCCGATGCCCTTCTCCTTGTGCGAGGTGATGTTGCGCGAAGTGGAGACGCCCCACGGGCCGGGGAAATCGAAGCCGCCCTTGCCATAGGAATTCGTAAAGTCGCGCCCTTGCGGCCCCATCGGCGTGTGACACTCCATGCAGTGCCCGATGGTCACGAGATAGAATCCTTTCTTCACCTTGTCGGCCATGTCGGCCTCGGCGAACGGCTTCTCGGCGCCCGGCGGAATGTGGCGCGGCAGCGCAATGCGATAGACCGGATCGGGAAATGTCTGCTTCACCGGTTTCACGGTGCGCAGATAGGCGACCACCGCATTCAGATCGCCCGGCGTGAGGATCTCGTAGAAATCCGACGGCATGATCGCGGCAAGGCGGACACCGTTCGGCCGCTCGCCCTTCTGCAGCGCTTTTTTGATATCCGCATCGCTCCAGGAGCCGATGCCGGTCTCCTTGTCCTGCGTGATGTTGGAGGCCGTCACCTTGAACGGCGGCTCGTCCCACGACAGGCCGCTGGACAGATCGCGCTCGAAGATCGGCGCGCCGCGTTCGCCCTTCGGCGTGTGGCAATTCTGGCAAGTCATGATGGTGTTGACCAGATACTTGCCGCGCTCGACGCCTGTCTGCGCCGACGCCGCACCGGCGATGATCAGCAGCGCCACAACCAACAGTCCGCGAACGATCATTCCTGCCTCCGTGAAGTGACTTGCGGTTCTGTATTGTTCTCATTCATGGGAATCGCGCAACGAAAAAGGGCGGCCCAACGGCCGCCCTCGTCAAACCGACATGACTGCAGCTGTTACGCTGCTTCGGCGTCCTCGGACTTCTGCGCGACAACCGGGCCGGAATCTTTACCCTTGGCATCGACGTCGCGGTCGACGAACTCGATCACGCCCACCGGCGCGCTGTCGCCATAGCGATAGCCGGCCTTGAGCACGCGCGTATAGCCGCCGTTGCGGTCCTTGTAGCGGGGACCAAGGACGTCGAACAGCTTGCGCACCATCGGCGCGTCGCGCAACTCGGCGATCGCCTGGCGGCGCGCATGCAGGTCGCCGCGCTTGGCGAGCGTCACCAGCTTCTCGACGAACGGGCGCAGGTCCTTTGCCTTCGGCAGCGTGGTGACGATCTGCTCGTGCTTGATCAGCGCGGACGCGAGGTGCTGGAACAACGCGGTGCGCTGGTTCGAACGGCGGCTGAATTTGCGGTAGGCATTGCCGTGACGCATCGCGAGTTTCCTCTTACTCTTTGGTCATCCCGGGCGAGCGAAGCGAGACCGGGGATCCATAATCGAAGTTCGTGGTATGGGTCCCGGCTCGCGCGGCCCTTTGCCGCTTGGCCGGGACGACAACCCTCAGTAATGGTCCTCGAAGCGCTTGGCCAGCTCTTCGATGTTCTCAGGCGGCCAGCCGGGCACTTCCATGCCGAGATGCAGGCCCATCTGGGCGAGCACTTCCTTGATCTCGTTCAAGGACTTGCGGCCGAAGTTCGGCGTGCGCAGCATCTCGGCCTCGGTCTTCTGCACGAGGTCGCCGATATAGACGATGTTGTCGTTCTTCAGGCAATTGGCCGAGCGCACCGAGAGCTCGAGTTCGTCGACCTTCTTGAGGAACGCCGGATTGAAGGCGAGGTCCGGAATGACTTCCGAGACGACTTCCTTGCGCGGCTCCTCGAAGTTCACGAACACGTTGAGCTGGTCCTGCAGGATGCGCGCCGCATAGGCGAGCGAATCTTCCGGCGAAAGCGCGCCGTTGGTCTCGATCTGCATGGTCAGCTTGTCGTAATCGAGGATCTGCCCTTCGCGCGTGTTCTCCACGCGGTAGGACAC
>JAXDNZ010000600.1:0-2973 GCA_034669185.1 Hyphomicrobiales bacterium | reverse complement strand
GCCAGTTTGGAATGGGTCAATTTTGTCGCGGCGCATCCAGGTTTGCCCACGGATGGGCGCTTTCGAAAGCGCGGGCCGCGCGCAGCACGAGGTCGTCGCGCCGCGCCGGGCCGACGATCTGCAATCCGATCGGCAGACCATCGGATGAGAAACCGACCGGCACGGACGCTGCCGGCTGCTGGGTCAGGTTGAACGGATAGGTGTAGGGCGACCACGCGATCCAGCGGCCGCCATAGCTGCCGTCGGGTGGCGTGACGTGGCCCACCTCGAACGCCGGGATCGGCATCTGCGGAGTGAGTAGCAGATCGTATTTTTCGTGGAAGCGCACCATGGCGTTGGCGAGATTGGCGCGCGCCGTGTAGGCGGCCAGATAGTCGGCGAGGGAATAGCGCTTGCCGTCCTCGGCGATCTGCAGGAAGCCCGGGTCCATCCTGGCGCGGTCTTTCTCCGCCGCCGCCCCGACCACCATCGCCGACACCGCGCCCCACAGCGTCATGATCATGTCGTAGGGCTCGGGGAAGCCCGGATCGGCCTCTTCGACGATCGCGCCCATGTCGGCGAAGGCCTGGGCCGCCTTCCTGGTGGCGGCTTCGATTTGCCGGTCGAGCTTGTCGACGTAGCCGAGCCGCGGGCTCCACGCGACGCGCAGGCCGCGCACGCCCTCGTCGAGACCGACACGAAAGTCCGGCGCGGGCGTATTCCAGGCCGTCATGTCGCGCTCGTCGGCGCCTGAGATCACGGAGAGCATCAGCGCGGCGTCGCTGACCGTGCGCGTGAGCGGGCCGACATGCGCCAGGATGCTGAAGGGCGAGGCCGGGTAGGCCGCCACGCGGCCGAAGCTCGGCTTGATGCCGAACACGCCGGTGAAAGCGGCCGGAATGCGGATCGATCCGGCGCCGTCGGTGCCGATGTGCAAATGGCCGAGGTTGAGCAATGCGGCGGCGGCGGCGCCGCCGGACGAGCCGCCGGGCGTGCGGTCGAGCTTCCACGGGTTGCGCGTGATGCCGGTGAGCGGTGAGTGGCAGACGCCGATCCAGCCGAACTCCGGCAAGGTCGTCTTGCCGAGAATGACGGCACCTTGCTCGCGCAGCCGTGCGGGCGCAGGCGCGTCGGCCTTGATCGGCGCCGGATCGGTCGTGACCGAGCCCCGGCGCGACGGAAAGTCTTTCAGCCAGACATTGTCCTTCACGGTCGCACCGAGGCCGTCGACCAGGCCGACGGGCTCACCCTTCTGCCAGCGCGCCTCGGAGGCCTTCGCGGCGGCGAGCGCGCCTTCGCGATCCACGATGATGAAGGCGTTGATCGCGGGCTGGAAGGTCTCGATGCGATCGAGCTGATCGCGCGTCACCTCGACGGGGGAGAGTTCGCGGCGGCGATAGAGGCGGAGGAGTTCGGCGGCGGTGAGGGATTTGATGTCCGGCATGGCAGTCCTGCGGCGTGTTCCGCGAGCTTACGGCTTGATCCGAACGGGCCGCAATGCATGATGCGCCCTGACATCGAGAGCCAAAATGAACGTACAAAGCAGCAAAGACATCCTCTCGGCGCTGGTGAGCTTCGACACCGTGAGCCGCAACTCGAATCTCGATCTCATTGCGTGGGTCGAAGGCTATCTCGATCGGCTCGGCGTCAAGCACGAGCGCATCTATGACGAGACCGGCCAGAAATCGAACCTGTGGGCGACGCTCGGGCCGGCCGACGTGCCGGGCTACATCCTCTCCGGCCACACCGACGTGGTGCCGGTCGACGACCAGGACTGGACCGACAGCCCGTTCAAATTGACCGAACGCGACGGCAAGCTCTACGGCCGCGGCTCGTGCGACATGAAGGGCTATGTGGCGTGCTGTCTCGCCGCCGTGCCCGATATGCTAAAGGCGAACTTGAAGAAGCCGCTGCATCTTTCGTTGTCGTACGACGAAGAAGTCGGCTGCTGGGGCGTGCGCGGCGTGATCGCGAAGCTCCCCGAGCGCCCGGCAAGACCGATCGCGTGCTTTGTCGGCGAGCCGACCGACATGGATGTCGTGATCGGCCACAAGGCGAAGCGCTCTTTCAAGGTGGTGGTGCACGGACGCACCTGCCATTCCTCGCTCGCGCCGCTTGGCGTCAATGCGGTGGAATATGCGGCGCGCGTGATCGCGAAGATCCGCGATATATCGGATCGCCTCGCCAAAAGCGGCGCGCGCGACGATCTGTACGATATTCCGTTCACCACCGGTCACACCGGCTATCTGCATGGCGGCACCGCGCTCAACATCGTGCCTGATCTAGCGACCTTCGAGTTCGAATTCCGCACCATCGCGGCCGACCGGTCCTCCGATCTCGTCAAGGAAGTGATCGGCTACGCCAGAAACGTGCTCGAGCCGGAAATGAAGGCGGTCGCGCCGGAGGCGGGGTTCGACTTCCAGGACCGTTCGGAGTTCGCCGGTCTCGACACAGCGGAGAACGCCGAGATCACGCTGCTCGCCAAGCAGCTCTCGGGGCGCAACAGTCACAGCAAGGTCGCCTATGGCACCGAAGGCGGATTGTTCTCGCAGGCCGGCATTCCAACGGTGGTGTGCGGGCCAGGCAATATCGACCAGGCACACAAGGCAGACGAGTTCATCAAGATCACCGAGTTGGAGAAATGCGGCGCGTTTCTCGATCGGCTGATCGCGCTCTGCGCGCGGTAGCGCCGCGGTCATTGCGGGGCCGAGCGAAGCGAGGAGCCCGGAATCCATAGACACGAAACAACGGGTACGAAGACCAGTGCGTCAAACAAATAGTAGTGGTCATGGATTCCGGGCTCCGGCCTTCGGCCGGCCCCGGAATGACCGGGAGGATGAATGGCCTACGATCTGATTCTGAAGGGCGGGCGCGTCATCGACCCGTCGCAGTCAATCGACCGCGTCACCGACGTGGCGTTTTCCGGAGGCAAGGTCGCCAAAGTCGGCGACAACCTCGGCGAGGCAACGGAAGTCCGCGACGTGAAAGGCTACG
>JAXDNZ010000599.1:0-2820 GCA_034669185.1 Hyphomicrobiales bacterium | reverse complement strand
ATCGAGGATGTGGTTCAGAACCTGACGCTGCATCGTTATCTGACGAGGCGCGGTTATCGCTGGTTCCGCCGCACCGGCATCAACAGCTGGTACGTCCCGGCGGACGCGGCGGTGCGGGTGGGCCTCGTCGGGCGGCTGCAGTTCGTGCGGAAATACTATCTCGGCCTTCCATTCAGGGTCCTGCGCGAGAAAAAACGCCGCCTGTTCGGCCAATGATGCCGGTATGCCTCTCGCGCGGTTGAGAAATCGCCGCGACGGGGCTATCTGATACGGAAATCACGGACAATCGCCGAACATCATGAACTACATCGACGCCGCCTTCGCACCGTTGCGCAAGACCGGCCAGATCAAGCTCTACGGCGCGGAGGCATTTGCCGGCATGCGCAAGGCCGGCCGGCTTGTGGCCGAATGCCTCGACATGCTGTGCGACGAGGTGGCGCCGGGCGTTCCGACCGAGCGCATCGACCGGCTTGTGTTCGACTTCGCGATGGATCACGGCGCCCGGCCCGCGACCTTGATGTATCGCGGCTATAACAAGTCGACCTGCACGTCGATCAATCACGTGGTCTGCCATGGCATCCCGAACGACAAGCCGCTGCGAGAAGGCGATATCGTCAACATCGACGTGACGCTGATCCTCGACGGCTGGCACGGCGATTCGAGCCGGATGTACGCGCTCGGCGAAATTCCGCGCAAGGCCGAGCGGCTGATCGAGGTCACCTACGAGGCGATGATGCGCGGTGTCGCGGCGACGAAGCCGGGCGCCACCACGGGCGACATCGGCGCCGCGATCCAGAGCTTCGTCGAGCCGCAACACATGAGCGTTGTGCGCGACTTCTGCGGCCACGGGCTTGGCCGTCTGTTCCACGACGAGCCGAACATCGTGCATGTCGGCCGCGCGGGCGAGGGCATCGTGCTCAAACCCGGCATGCTTTTCACCATCGAGCCGATGATCAATCTCGGCCGGCCGCACGTGAAGGTGCTCTCCGACGGCTGGACCGCGGTCACGCGCGACCGTTCGCTCTCGGCTCAGTTCGAGCACGCGGTCGGGGTCACCAAGGACGGTTGCGAGGTGTTCACGCTCTCGCCGAAGGGGCGGCACAAGCCCCCTTACGGCGCGTAAGGCGCAACCAGCCTCGCGCGGTAATTGCATTTGCCGGTATTCGCGTCATTCTCCTGTCTGTAGCCTGCGATCACAGGTCACAGAGTTTGCTCATGCCGCGACGCCCCAATTCCGCATCCGAGCCGCCGCCGGAGCCCGGCCTCGCCGAAGCGCCGCCGCATTATCACGGACATCGCGAGCGCCTGCGCGGGCGTTTTCGCGAAAGTGGCGCGGAGGCCCTCGCCGACTACGAGATGCTCGAGCTGGTGCTGTTCCGCGCGGTCCCGCGGCGCGATGTGAAACCGCTCGCCAAGGAACTTCTCGCGAAGTTCGGGTCCTTTGCCGAAGTGATCTCGGCACCCCCCAAGCGTCTGGCGGAGGTGGAGGGCTTGGGCGAGGCGGCGATCACCGAGCTGAAGGTCGTGCAGGCGGCCGCGCACCGCCTCGCCAAAGGTCAGGTGCAGAAACGGCCGGTGCTCTCGTCATGGTCCTCCGTGCTCGAATATTGCCGCACCGCGCAGGCCTTCGCCGAGAAGGAGCAGTTCCGCATCCTGTTCCTGGACAAGCGCAATCAGCTCATCGCCGACGAGGTGCAGCAGGAAGGTACCGTCGACCACACTCCGGTCTATCCGCGCGAGGTGGTCAAGCGCGCGCTTGAGCTGTCCTCGACGGCGATCATCCTGGTGCACAATCACCCCTCGGGCGATCCGACGCCGTCGCGCGCCGACATCCAGATGACGCAGGCGATCGTCGAGGTCGCCAAGCCGCTCGGCATCAACGTCTACGATCACATCATCGTCGGCAAGGAAGGGCACGCAAGCCTGAAAGGGCTGCGGCTGATTTGATCACTCCCCACGAAGCGGGGAGGGTGGCGAGCGAAGCGCGCCGGGTGGGGTCTTGTGTGTGACTCCACCCCACCCGACTTCGCGCTTGCGCTCGAAGTCACCCACCCCCCTTCGGGGGAGGGATTTCACGGCTTCACCATCACCAGCGGCGGGCGCATCGCCGGAATGCGGCTCCAGGCGTTCGGCTCGTTCTCCTCGAAGCGCCAGGCGTCGCCCTTCGCCGAGAGCATGACGAACTGGCCGCGGTCGAGCTTCCAGGCGACCGGCGCGAAGCGCGCAATGAGCGGGTCGCAGCCGGGCTTGAGCACGAGCGCGAAACTGTCGGCGTCATAGGCGGTGTTGCCGAGCGTGAGGCCGCAGATCTGCCGAGCGCTGCCGCGTGTCATGGCCCACTGGCCGAACAGGTCGTCGGGAATGCGGTCTTTGCCGCTTGCCGCCAGCGTTTGCAGGAAATAGTGCGTGTACCTCGGCGTCGTCTCGTACATGCCGCTCTCGACCTCGGTGAGCTCGAGCAGTACCGCGCCCTTCGCATCGACGAGCTTGAGCGCGTCGGCGTTGTCCATCGTCCATGCGCCGACCGCCTTCAGGTCAGGGAACGCCGTCGCGCAATTCGGAGCGAGTGCGACCGCGCGGCCGGGCGCGGCCGCGTCGAGCTTGAAGGTGAGCTGGCAGCGGCGGTCGCGATCGGGATTGGAGAGCTCCCACGTCCCGGCCAGCGCCTTGGCGGCGTCGCTCGGTGGTGGGAGCGGAGCCTGCGGCGTGGGGGCCTGTGCGAGGACAGGAGCAGCGCAGGCCACAAACGCACAAACCAGCAGCCGCTCGAGCATCGGTCTTCTCCGCTCATGCCCGCGAAAGCGGGCATCCAGTGCTTTG
>JAXDNZ010000598.1:0-4536 GCA_034669185.1 Hyphomicrobiales bacterium | reverse complement strand
TCACGCTGGCGCGCGAACTGTCGCAAATCGCGAATTCGATCATCGCCGTGAGCGGTCCGGCGCGCGAGAGCGGGATCTTCGACCGCCTGCAGCAGAACGCCGAGCGGCTGGTGCGCATCCGTCCGATCAGCGAGGCAAGCGGCGACGAGCCGGCGACCATCGTGGCGCGCGCCGAACTGAAGGCGACGCAGGGCGACACCGCGGGCGCGCTTGGCGAGATCACGCGCCTGCCCGACGCCGCGCGCGCGCCGGCGCAGGGCTGGATCCGCAAGGCCGAGATGCAGGTCGCGGCGCTCGCGGCGGCGCGGCGCTTCGCCGAGACCGCGGTCGCCGCGCTCGCCAAGGCCGAGCCATGACCGGCGTGAGGCGCGCATGATCCGCGTCGTCGTTTTTCTGATCCTCGCCGGATTGGCGGCGTCCGGCGCCGTGTGGCTTGCGGAGCGCCCGGGCGAGATCGCGATCACGTGGCTCGGCTATCGCGCCGATACCTCGATCACCATGGCGGTCGTGGCGCTCGCCGTCGTGGCGGTGCTCGCCGTCATCCTGTGGTCGCTGCTGCGGCTCGTGTTCCGCTCGCCGAGGCTGGTCACGCGGGCGCTGCAGGAACGCCGCCGGCGCGCGGGCCAGACCGCGATCTCGCGCGGACTGATCGCGGTCGGCGCCGGGGATACGCGTGCCGCGCTGCGTTTCGCCGGCAATGCCGAGCGCCATGCGCCGACCGAGCCGCTTGCGCTCCTCTTGCGCGCACAGACCGCGCAATTGTCCGGCGACCGCGCCGGAGCGGACGCGGCGTTCCGCGCGATGGCGGAGCGCTCCGACATGCGGCTGCTCGGGCTGCGGGGATTGTACGTCGAGGCGCAGCGCCGCGCCGATTACGGCGCCGCCCAGCGCTTCGCCGAGGAGGCCGCCTCGGCGTCCCCGACGGTCGGGTGGGCCAACCAGGCGGTGCTCGAGTTCCGCTGCGCCGCGGAGGACTGGACCGGCGCGCTTGCGGTTCTGGAAAACAACCGCAAAAGCGGCGTACTGGATCGCGAGGCTTATCGCCGCCAGCGCGCCGTGCTGCTGACCGCGCGCGCACTGGCTGCCGAAGAGAGCGACCGCGATGCCGCGCGCACGCTCGCGGTGGACGCCGTGAAGCTCGCGCCCGATCTCGTGCCGGCCGCCGCGCTCGCCGGCCGGCTGCTCGCCGAAGCCGGGGAGACGCGCAAGGCGGGCAAGATCATCGAGGCCGCCTGGAAGGCGAACCCGCACCCCGACCTCGCCGAGACCTACACCCACTTGCGCCTGGCGGATTCGGCGCGCGACCGGCTCGCGCGCATCGAGCGGCTTGCGCGCGAACCCGCCGGTCATGTGGAGGGGGCGCTCGCGGTCGCGCGCGCGGCACTCGATGCGCACAAATTCGCGGCCGCGCGCGCGGCGCTCGCGCCGCTCACCGCCGCGCCGACGCAACGCGTCGCCGTGCTGATGGCCCAATTGGAAAAGCTCGAGCACGGCGACGAAGGCCGCACGCGCGAATGGATGGCGCGCGCGCTGCGCGCCGCGCGCGATCCGGCCTGGACCGCGGATGGATTCGTCTCCGACCGCTGGTTGCCGGTCTCGCCGGTGACCGGACGGCTCGATGCGTTCCAATGGAAAGTGCCGCTCGCCGAGCTCGGGGGTTCGGCCGGAGAGGACGTTGCGGCGGTCCTCATCGAGGCGCCGCGCGAAGTCGCCTCGCCGCCGCTGAATGGGACCGAGCCCGCCGTCCCGCCGCCGCGTGCGGCCCAGCCCGCGCGCACGCCGCCGCCGATCGTCCCGCTCGCGCATGTGCCGGATGATCCCGGCCCCGAGCCTGAGGCGATCCTCGACGTCGAAGTGGCGAACGAGCCGCCGCCACAGGGCTGGCAACGAATTCGTCAGCTTTTCCGGTGATCCTGCGTGGTCCGGCAACGGACCGGCCGGCCTCAGGCGTACCCGCGTTCATGGTGGGATTTGCGGCCGGCCGACCCTGCTTGCGCATCGTGCCTCAGGCTATTATCAACCCGGAAAATCGCCGCGGTAGCTCAGCTGGTAGAGCACCTCATTCGTAATGAGGGGGTCGGGGGTTCGAGTCCCTTCCGCGGCACCAGTTCACGTCCCCGTAGTCCGCATGAAGCGAAGCGTAATGCGGGAGTCCCGGATTGCGCTTCGCTCCATCCGGGCTACGCTTGCTCGATCACGATCGTCGGCGCCATGCCGCCGGGGGCGCACGTCAACGCCGCGCCTCAGGTCGCGACGCCAGATCGTCAAGCATCGAGGTCGCGCCGCTTCGCGAGCAGGATGTCGTCCCACCGCTTGAGCGCATCGCCGAAAATAATCGTGCCGCGCGATGGAACGCTTGCGGTGAATCCCGCTTTTGTTCTCTAATAAAAATTGTGTCTGGCCGGAGGACCGCCCGATGACAATGCGCCTTCACGCGGCTGCGGTGATTGTCGCCGCGACGCTCGTCTCGCTATCAGCCTCTTTCGTCGTTCCGTCGGCCGCAACGGCCGCCGGTCTGGATTGCCGAAAGGTGTTTCGAGAGAAGGTGTGTCAATTACCCGAGGGACGCCGGAAGTATAAATGTTGCAACGTCCAATCCTGCGATAGCCGAAACATGAATTGCCGGTAGCGCCGAGGGCGGAGCTTCCAGCGCAACGCCGCTGTCAGCGGCCGTCACACCCGCTCGATGATGATCGCCGGCGCCATGCCGCCGGCGGCGCACATCGTGACGAGGCCGCGCCTCAGGTCGCGCCGCTCCAGTTCGTCGAGCATCGTGCCGAACAGGATCGAGCCGGTGGCGCCGATCGGGTGACCGAGCGCGATGGCGCCACCGTTCACGTTGACCTTGTCGCGGTCGAGCTTGAGGTCGCGGATGAACTTCTCCGCCACCACCGCGAAGGCTTCGTTGATCTCGAACAGGTCGATGTCGCCGATGGTCAGATCGGCTTTCGCCAGCGCCTTGCGCGCGGCCGGAACCGGTGCGTTGAGCATCAGGGTTGGGCTGTCGCCCATGTTGGCGAACGACACGACGCGCGCGCGGGGTTTCAGGCCCTTGCGCTTGGCGTAGCCGGGCGAGGCGAGCAGGATCGCCGCCGCGCCGTCGACGATGCCGGACGACGAACCGGCGTGATGCACGAATTCGATCGCGAGATCCGGATGCTTTTGGGTGATGAGCTTGCGATAGGTGACGCCGCTTGCGTCGAGCGTCACATCCGCCATGGCCTGGAACGCAGGCTTCAGCGCGGCGAGCCCCTCGCGCGTCGTCTGCGGACGCGGGTATTCCTCGCGATCGAGCGCAAGCGCGCCGTCCTCGCGGTACACCGGCACGAGGCTCCTGGCGAAGTGCCCGTTCCTGATGGCGCGATCGGCGCGCTTCTGGCTTTCGAGCGCGAGGTCGTCGAGCGCGTCGCGCGGAATGTTCTCCAGCGTGGCGATCGCGTCGGCGCACACGCCCTGATGCGACTGAGGATGCTGCGCGCGCAAACGCAGGTTGCCGTTGTCCATCATCGGCGGTCCGTCGCCGCCGCGCCGCCCCGGCATCGACATCATCTCGGTGCCGCCCGCGACCACGAGGTTCTCGAACCCGGACATGATCGAGGCCGCCGCGATGTTCACGCTGGTGATGCCGGAGCCGCAAAAGCGGTCGAGCGTGACGCCGCTCGACCGGATCGAGTAGCCGGCATCGAGCGCCGCCATGCGGCCGAGGTCTCCGCCCTGCGCACCGACCTGCGCGCAGGTGCCCCACACGATATCGTCGACGTCGCCGGTGTCGATGCCGTTTCGCGCCGCGAGCGCCGCGAGCACCGTTGCGCCGAGCTGCTGCGGATGGATTTTCGCGAGCGCGCCCTTGTCGTGCTTGCCGATGCCGCGCGGCGTGCGACAGGCATCGATGATCCAGGCTTCGGGCATGGCATGTTTCCTCGAAACGGATCGCGGCGATGACGTCCGATATCGACGTGCCGCGCCTCATCGCGTAAAACCCGGATGCGATGACCGCCGATTTCACCATGCCGGTACCCGGTCATCAATGCGTCGTCTCTTGCGGCACGGCGCTTTTTGCGAAGAATTGCGGCCTGCCATCACCCGGAACGACATCATGAAGCCGATCGATCGCATCAAGGCCTATCACTCCGAACTCACCGAGCGGCGCCGCGACTTTCACGCGCATCCCGAGATCGGGTTTACCGAGCACCGCACCTCCGACATCGTGGCGCGGGAGCTCGAGGCGCTCGGCATCGAAGTGCATCGCGGCGTCGGCGGAACCGGCGTGGTGGGTGTGCTGCGGGAGGGCAATGGCCCGGTCTCGATCGGGCTGCGCGCCGACATGGACGCGTTGCCGATCCATGAGGCCAATGAGGTGCCCTACAAGTCGACGCGTCCGGGCGTGATGCATGCCTGCGGTCATGACGGGCACACCACGATGCTGCTTGGCGCCGAGCGCTATCTCGCCGAGACGCGCAACTTCAACGGCACCGAGAACTTCATCTTCCAGCCCGCCGAGGAAGGCCACTGCGGCGCGCAGGCGATGCTCAAGGA
>JAXDNZ010000597.1:0-2979 GCA_034669185.1 Hyphomicrobiales bacterium | reverse complement strand
TGTGCGATCTGCGCGTTGAGGCGATTGATCGCGGTATCCTTGCCGGTGACCTCCTGCGAGAGGAAGAACTGCACCACCACGAACACGGAGAGCAGGAACACGATGCCAAGGATCAGAGTCGACAGCGCGTCGACAAAGCCGGGCCAGTAATCGATGCCGCGTTCGCGGCGGGCACGAGCGAGCGCCATACCGTCATCTCACGCTTTTACGCAGGTCATCCTTGCGCGGTTCGCCGTCGGCGATGCGTTCGAGCAGGCGCGTCACCTCGCGATTCTGCGCGGCCTGCGCGTCGGCCCAGTCGCGGATCATCTGCTGCTCGGTGCGCATATGGCCGACAAGGCCGTGGATTGCTTCGGCGAGGTTGGCCATCGCCGCCGTCGCGGCGCGGTTCGAACCGGTCTCCGCTACGGTTTCCTTCAACCGGTCGATCGCGACGCGCATCTCGCCCGAGGGCGCGCCGATGATCGCGGTGCCGTCCCCGCCGAGATCGCGCACGGTGGTCGAGAGCCAGTCCTCAAGCTCCATGTAGAAGCGGTTCTGCGCCTGCCCCGCCTGCAGGTCGAGGAACCCGAGCGCGAGCGAACCGGCGAGGCCGAACAGGGAGGACGAGAACGAGATGCCCATGCCGCTGAGCGGCGCGGCGAGACCCTCGCGCAAGGAGTCGAACACCGCGCCGGCCTCGCCGCCGACCTTCAGCCCGTCGATCACCTTGCCGACCGAGCCGACGGTCTCGATCAGGCCCCAGAACGTGCCGAGCAGGCCGAGAAACACAAGCAAGCTGGTCATGTAGCGGGAAATGTCGCGCGCCTCGTCCAGCCGGGTCGCAATCGAGTCTAGGAGCCCGCGCATCGTCAGTGAGGAGATCGCCATGCGGCCGGCGCGGTCGCCCAGGATGGTGGCCATGGGGGCGAGCAGCACCGGCGGGCGCGCGACCGCGAGCCCCGGATCGGCCAGGCGGAAGCCATTGACCCACGCGACCTCGGGAAACAAGCGGATCACCTGACGGAAGGCGAGCAGGATACCGATCACCAACACCGCGATGATGAGCGCATTCAGACCGGGATTGGCCAGAAAGGCGACCACGATCTGCTTGTGCAGCACGACCACGACGAGCCCGCACAGGATCAGGAACACCAGCATCCGGACCAGAAAGATGCGCGGCGACGACAGTTTGAACGGATCGATGTCTCGCGCCATGGCTTTGTCGCGCGTCTCCTTCGGGCACAGGCCCCTGCAATCACCCGCAATGATGGCACAGACGCGGCAATAACGCAGCGCGGACACTTCAGGATGACGAAGTCCGGCCCGAAGTCAGGCTTTTGTTGCGCTTTATCGCTGATTCGCGGGCAAAAGCCGAAATCGGCCGGGGTCAGGCGCGTGTTTGTGCCGATTTGAGCAGCGCCAGCACCTCGCGGTGCATGGTCTCGTTACCGGCGATGATGTCGCCGGTCGCGAACATGGCGTCGTTTCCCGCGAGATCGGTGACGAAGCCGCCGGCCTCGCGTACCAACAGGAGGCCTGCCGCCATGTCCCAGGGCGAGAGGCCGCGTTCCCAATAGGCGTCGTATCGCCCGGCCGCCACGAAGGCGAGGTCGAGCGCGGCGGCGCCAAAGCGGCGCAGCCCCGCAACCTTGTCCTGCACGGCGGTCAGTTCTTCACGAAACTGGGCGAGGTCGCCGCGGCCGTGATGTGGTAGCGCGCAGGCGACAACGGCCTCGCCGAGGCGCAGGCGCGCCGCGACCCGCAGCCGGCGATCGTTGAGAAATGCGCCCTTCCCGCGTTCGGCCGTGTAGAGCTCGTCGTTCGCCGGGTTGTACACGACGCCCGCAACGATGACGCCATCCCGCTCGAGCGCGATCGAGATCGCGAATTGCGGGATACCGTGCAGGAAGTTGGTGGTGCCGTCGAGCGGATCGACGATCCAGGTGTGGGTCTTGTCCGAGCCTTCATGGTGGCCGCCCTCCTCGCCGAGGAAGCCGTAGCCGGGGCGCACCTTGGCCAGCTCCGCCTTCAGGACTTCCTCGGCGCGGCGGTCGGCGGCTGTGACGAAGTTCGCCGGCCCCTTGAGCGACACCTGCAGCCGTTCCACCTCGCCGAAATCGCGCGTCAGCCCGCGCCCGGCCTTGCGGGCGGCGGACACCATGACGTTGAGAAGAGCGGATTGGGGCGGCACGGGGCTTTGTGCGAAGCCGCGACGATCAGGTCAAGAGCGCGGGCCGCCCGCGAAGGCGATCCAGAACTTGGCGGTCTTCTCGGCGTTCTCGCGCTCCGCCGTGCTGAGCTTCTGCATAAACGTCTCGAGCCAAGCGTCAGAGAGGCCTTGCGCGCGCGCGATGATGTGCCAGCGCGCCGCGCCAACCGGATCGACCGGGAGACCGCGGCCGCTCGCAAGGACGCGCGCGAGCCGGTTCTGCGCGATCGGGTTGCCTTTGTGCGCAGCCTTGCGGAACAGCGCGGCTGCCGCGCTCTCGTCCTTGGGGACGCCCGTGCCGTTGAACAGCGCGATCGCATACTCGACCTCGGCATCGAGCACGCCGGCACGCGCCGCGGAGGCAAGCAATTGCGCGGCCTTGACCGGATCCTTGGTGACGACGTTGCCCTCCTTGTAGAGGGTCGCGAGCGCGTACTGGGCTTCGGGACTTCCGGCGTCAGCGGCCGTGCGCAGCAATTCAACCGCGCGCGCATTGTTGGCCGCCACGTCCTGTCCTTCGAGATAGAGGAGCGCCAGATTGTACGCCGCCGCGACGTGCCCGGCCTTCGCGGCCTTCTCCAGAAGCGCCGCCGCCTCGGCGCGATCCTTCGGGCCGCCGCGGCCGTTGAAGCGGGCCATGGCAAGCGCAAAGATCGCCTGGCGTTCGCCGCGGTCGGCGGCAAGCGAGAACCAGGCGAGCGCCTTCTTTTCGTCCTTCGGGACGCCGTACCCGTTGGCATAAAGGTCGCCGATCAGCGTCATCGCGACCGGATCGCCCTGCTCGCTCG
>JAXDNZ010000596.1:0-5118 GCA_034669185.1 Hyphomicrobiales bacterium | reverse complement strand
TCAGGAGGTATTCCATGAATAGCTTTGCAGCGTTCGGGTGTTTCGCACCCTTCATGATCCCTGATGGAGCGATTATCAGCACGGCGCCGTCCGTCGGATAGACAATGGACAGCGGATTTCCCTTTTTGGCACTCTCCATCGTGGTGCCGACGGGCCCAGTGCCCGCAACTGTCCGCTCGCCGGAATTCAGCGAAGTGACTGTGTCATTGACCGAGCGGCCTACCTGAGGATTGTTCTTGGCGAGCTTCTCGAAAAAGTCCCAGCCATAGAGTTTCTTCAGCGTCACCACCCAGGTGCCGACATAGCCGGAGAAGCCCGGATGGCCGAGCGCGATCTTGTCCTTCCATTTCGGATCGAGCAGGTCCGGCCAGTTCTTCGGCGCGTCGGCTTCCTTGAGCTTCGACGTGTTGTAGGCGATGGCGATCAGCCCGGCGGAGGTGACGGTGAAATATCCATCCGGATCGTAGTTCTTGTAGACCTCGATCACCCTGGTGGCGTTGTCGGGGACATACTTCTCCAGCAGGCTCTTCTCCTTCAGCGCGACGTAATGACCGATGTCGGTCGAGGAAAACACGTCGACCTGCATGGCGCCGGCCCGCTGTTCCTGCGTCAGCCGCTGATAGGCGACCTGCGCGGTGGTGCGCACGACGTTCGCCTTGATGCCTGGAAACGCCGCCTCGAAATCCCGCCCGAGCGCCTGCGCGGTCGTGTCGTTGGAATGCGCCGTGTACCAGGTGATCTCGCCTTCCTTCTTGGCGAGCTCGTAGAGCTCTTTCTCGCGTACGGTCGTGTCGCGGGCCTCGGCTGCGTTGGAGCCGAACGCCGCGCCGAGTGCGAGCGCGCCGCCGGTTTTCAATACGTCGCGGCGCGACGGAATGCGGATCATGGCGTCCTCCCGGGAATGCGGCTTTGCGCGTCACTGTTATGCGCCCCGACACAGTATGACGCGCGGTTCACGGCTCGTCACCCGGGATCGTAGCCCGGCTTGAGCGCAGCGAAAGCCGGGATGGGTCGAGCTGCGGCGCGACCCCGGGTTTCGCTTCGCTCAACCCGGGCTACAAAGTTCACCCCTTGGCATTGCCTTGTGACAGCGGCAGCTTGCCCATCTCGCGGATGGCGTCGCGGTCCGGCTCGAAGCCCAGGCCGGGCGTCTCCGGCAAAGTGAGCCAGCCGGCCTCCGGCTCGGGAAGGCCGCGATAGAGGCGCCGGCAGAGTTCCACCGCCAGGTAATGGTGCTCGACCATGCCGCCGCTCGCGAGACCGGCATGCAGGTGCATGTTGTGGAACGGCCAGGCGCCGCCATTCTCGATCGGCACGTTGAACGCGGCCGCGAGCCCGGCGACCCGAAGGCACTGGGTGATGCCGCCGCTGATCGCGACATTCGGCTGCAGGTAGTCGACCGACTGGTGCAGCAGCAGGTCGCGGAAGCGGTAGAGCAGGCCTTCGTTTTGCCCGCAGGCGAGCGGGACGCCGGTCGCGCGGCGCAACTGTGCCATCTGCGCCGCGTCGTTCTGCGTGAGCGGCTCTTCGAAGAAGCCGAGCCCATAAGGCTTCACCAGCTCGGCAAGACGGGTCGCATGGTAGAGGTCGAGATTGCAGTTCGCGTCGATGAACAGCGTTACGTCCGGCCCCACCGCCTCGCGCACAGCACGCACGCGCTCGGCATCTTCCTTGATGACGTCATGCAGTGGGCGCTGATCGCGCCGGCGCAGCGCCTCGCTGGCGACGGTCATCTTCAGGCGCGTGAAGCCCTGCGCGACCCAGAGCTTGGCGGCGGCGGCGAGTTGCTCGCGGTCGAAGAAGCCGAACCCGAAGGTCGCGTAGACCGGAACACGATTGCGCGCGCCGCCGAGCAGGCGCCAGACCGGCTGCTTCAGCACTTTGCCCTTCAGATCCCACAGCGCCAGATCGATTGCCGCGACCGCATGCGCGGCGTACCCGGTCTGCCCGCGCGGCATCGTCTTCCAGTAAAGCTTCTCCCAGATCGCCTCGTGCGCCATCGGATCGTCGCCGAGGATCGCCGGTCCGGCGACGCCGTTGACGATCTGCGCGACCACGTCTTCCTCGGTGATTGCCGTGAAGCCGTGGCCGACGAGACCGTCGCCGGTCTCGACTTCGACATGCACACAGGCGAGCGATGTGTGCTTGTCGGCGCCGACCAGCGTGACATGCAGCGGCACGTTGAGCGGGACGGCGGTGACTTTCGCGATTTTCATGGATGATCCGGCACGTTTTTCCGCGGTTTGCTTCGGTGTTCGGGCTAGTCTATGCGAATGGAGCGGCCGGTTGCGAGAGACGGGACGAGCTTGGCAAGCATGATCGCGATCGAGCGGCTGTCGAAGACCTTCGAGAGCGCGCGCGGCACGAGCCACCTGGCGCTCAGCGACATCGCGCTCGACGTCGGCGAGGGCGAGTTCGTCTCGATCCTCGGGCCGTCCGGCTGCGGCAAGTCGACGCTTCTGTACATCGTGGGCGGTTTCGTGGCGCCGAGCAGCGGCGCGGTGCGCGTCGGCGGCAAGCCGGTCACCGGGCCGGGTCCGGATCGCGGGCCGGTGTTCCAGGAGTTCGCGCTGTTTCCATGGAAGACCGTGCTCGGCAATGTGATGTACGGCCTCCTCGAACAGGGCGCTCCCAGGGCGATGGCCGAGACGCGTGCGCGCGCATTGATCGACATGGTGCATCTCAGGGGCTACGAGAATTTCTATCCCAAGGAACTGTCCGGCGGCATGAAGCAGCGTGTCGCGATCGCGCGCACGCTCGCGTACGGGCCGAGCATCCTGTTGATGGACGAGCCGTTCGGCGCGCTCGACGCGCATACGCGCACCGGCATGCAGAACGAGTTGCTCGAGATCTGGGAGCGCGACCGCAAGACGGTGATGTTCGTCACGCACAGCGTCGAGGAGGCGGTGTTTCTCTCCGACCGCGTGGTCGTGCTGACGCGCGCGCCGGGGCGGATCAAGCGGATCATCGATATCGACCTGCCGCGCCCGCGCCGCCGCGCCGAGCTGCTGGTCGACCGGCGTTACCAGCAATGCGTCGTCGATATCGAAAAGCTGATGGACAATCCGGCGCATCTTTCTTCTCCTCCCCCGCCTGCGGGGGAGGTCGGCGAGCGAAGCTCGCCGGGAGGGGGCGCTTCATGATCGCGCAACCTATGCCTCCTCCCCAACCCTCCCCCGCAAGCGGGGGAGGGGGCGCACCGAGCCCGCGGCCGTGACTTTGCGCCTCTCCGCCATCCCCGGTCTGCCGCCGCTGATCGCATGCGCGGGCTTGCTCGCCGCGTGGGAGCTCGGGGCGCGCGCATTCGGCATCAGCGGGCTTCCCCCGGCGCACGCGGCGCTGCGCGAATTGCCCGCGATCCTCGCCGATCCGGAATCGCTGCTGAACATTCTCGCTTCGATCAAGCGGATGCTGGTCGGCTTCGTCCTCGCGCTCGCCTTCGCGGTGCCGGTCGGCTTGCTGATGGGGCGTAGCCGGCTCACCGCGGCGTTCTTCAATCCGCTGCTGATGATCGTCTATCCGGTGCCGAAGGCCGCGTTGATGCCGATCATCATGCTGTGGCTCGGCGTCGGCGACGCGTCGAAGACGCTGGTGATCTTCCTCGGCGTCAGCCTGCCGGTGATCTATCACGCCTACCAGGGTGCCGGCGCCGTGGAAGAGAAGATGCTCTGGTCCGCCGCCGCCATGGGCATGGACGCGCGGGCGCGGCTCCTTCGCGTCGTATTTCCGGCAGCGCTGCCCGAGATCATGGTCGGCATCCGCACCGGCCTGGTGCTCGCGCTCATCACGATGGTGACGAGCGAGATGATCGCGCGCAAACAGGGCGTCGGCGATCTTTTGTTCAACGCGATGGCGATGGCGCAATACGAGACCGTCTACGCGACGATCGTCATCATCGGCGTGCTCGGCTTTGTGATCGACGCCGCGTTCGAACGCCTGCGCAGCCGGCTGGTCGCCTGGGCCGAGCCCGTGCATGAGATCGCCGCGGTGGGGACGACATGACGATCACGCGCCGTCTCGGTGAGATCGCCATCGGCATCCTGCCGATCGCGCTGGTTCTTGCGTTGTGGCAGGGGATCGCGGTGTCGGGGATGGCCCCTGCGGTCATTTTGCCATCACCGGCGTCGGTATTCGCGCGGCTGCTGCAGCAGTTCGGCTCGCCGCAATATTGGGACAATTTCTCCATCACGCTGTTCCGTCTGTTCTCGGGTTTTTCCATCGCGGTCGTGATTGGGGTCGCGCTCGGCCTCGCCGCCACGGGAAGCCGCACCGTCGCGGCGCTGGTGACGCCGCTGGTGCGCGTGCTCGCGCCGCTGCCGAAGGTCGCGCTCTATCCGGCGATGATCCTGATCCTCGGCTTCGATCATGCCTCCAAGATCACGCTGGTCGCGGCCGACGCGGTGTTCCCCATTCTGCTCGCGACCTATCAGGGCACGTCGGCGGTCGAGCCGAAGCTGGTCTGGTCGGCGCGTGCGGCCGGAACTTCGTCGCGGCGCGCGCTGTTCACGATCGTGCTGATGGCGGCGCTCCCATCGGTCCTGACCGGCTGCCGCATCGGGCTCATCATTTCGTGCATCGTCGTGTTCCTGGCAGAGATGATCACGTCGACCGACGGGCTCGGCTATCTGCTGGTGCGCGCGGGCCGCAACTTCCAGACCGTCGATATGTTCGTGCCGCTGATCTCGATCTCGATTTTGGGCCTGACGCTCAACGCCGCGTTCAACGCGCTGCGGGCGTGGCTGCTCAGGGGATTCCCGGAGGAGGGGTGAGCTCGTAGGGCGCAATAAGCGACGCGCAGCGGAGCGCATTGCGCCGGAGGTGCCGATGGCGGCGCAGTGCGCTTCACTTACTGCGCCCTACAGTTCCCCGCGGGGATAACTCCGCGAAAATAAGTTATCCCCGCGCATAAATCCGCACTTACATTACTGGCACCCTGCTCGCCGAGGGGCGCACTCATGAGGCGTCTTGAGCGCGGAGCAGGCCGGAGGCGGGGCCGGAGAACAGGCCCTCAATCCGGCAGCCGGCGCCCGGCAATTCCGGGCCTCGTGCTGGGGCGGCGCCCGCGGGTGTGCTGAACGCACAGCACGCACCCGGGCGGCGTCGGGGCTCCGCCCGGGG
>JAXDNZ010000595.1:0-6124 GCA_034669185.1 Hyphomicrobiales bacterium | reverse complement strand
TTCGCCGAGCATTCGACCGAAGGCGCGGCGCTGACAATGCGCGGCGTGCAGGCGCGACGTCCCTCGCTGTTCGATCTTGTCGACAAGATGAAGACGATCATGGTCCCGACGCTGATCATGACCGGCGACGAAGACTGGCCGTGCATCGAGCCCGGCGTACTCATGAAGAAGAACATCGCGACTGCGGGGCTGGTCGTGATGCCGAACGCCGGTCATAACATCAATCTGGAGGATCCGGCGGCGTTCAACGCGCATCTGTCCGAGTTGTTTCTTGCCGCCGATGCCGGCACTTGGCCGGTGCGCGACCCGCGCGCCATGGCGGGCTCGATTTTGGGCAAGTGATCAGGTCGCATTGTAGCCGCCGTCGACCAGCAGGTCGGAGCCGGTCATGAATCGCGACGCATCGCTCGCGAGGAATACCGCGGCGGCGGCGATCTCGTCGGGCTGGCCGAGACGTCCGAGCAGATGCTTCGGCCCGGAGACGCGTCGCGCCGTCTCCATGTCGCCAAAACGTTTGACCAGCCGTTCGGTTTCGACGGCGCCGGGCGAGAGCGTATTGACGCGGATGTTCTGCGCGGCGTGATCGGTCGCCATCGCCTTGGCGAGCTGGATCAATGCGCCCTTGCTGGTGCAATAGACGGCGCGCCGCGGTGCCGCGACACTGCCGAGCTGCGACGCGATGTGGATGATGCTGCCGCCGCCCGCCGCGATCATCGCGGGCAGAAATGCGCGGCTCATCAGGAATGCGCCGCCGACATTGACCGCCATGACCCGGTTCCAGTCAGCCAGCGAAAGGTCCAGCTCGGTGCCGTTCGGGTCATAGCCGGCCGCGCCGTTGACCAGCACGTGGACCGCCGGAAACTCGGCCAACACCGTCGCGGCGGCGGCCGCAACCTCGCTCTCGATGCCGACGTCGCAAGCAACCGCGATCGCGCGCTGCCCGCTTCCCGCGGCCTCGCGGCTTGTCGCTTCGGCGGCATTCGCATCGAGATCGATGCAGGCCACCTGTGCGCCCGCCGCGGCGAAAGCCAGTGCGATCGCGCGGCCGATCCCGGCGCCCGCACCGGTGATCACGGCATTCTTGCCCTTGAGTGAAAACAGACCGGCGCTCATGCGGTCGCCGCGCGGGCGGCCGCGCGTCCCAGATAGGCCTCGCGGACACGTACGTCATTCGCGAGCGCCGCACATGGTCCGCTGACCATGATGGTGCCGGTCTGCAGTACATATCCGCGGCTCGCGGTTTCGAACGCGAAGCGCGCATTCTGCTCGACCAGCAGCACGCTCGTCCCGCTCTCGTTGATGCTTCGGATGGTGCGGAAGATGTCGCGCACCACAAGGGGCGCGAGGCCGAGCGAAGGCTCGTCGAGGCACAGGAGCTTCGGCTCGGACATCATCGCTCGGCCGAGCGCGAGCATTTGCTGCTCGCCGCCGCTGAGCGTTCCGGCATTCTGCCCGCTGCGTTCGCGCAGGCGCGGAAACATCTCGAAGATATTCTCGATCATGGCTCGGACCTTGGCGCCGTCGCGCCGATTCTTGAAGCCGCCGAGCTCGAGGTTCTCGCGTACGGTGAGGAACGGGAATACACGACGTCCCTCCGGCACCAGCGCGATGCCGAGCAGTACACGCTCGTGCGACGCCAGCCGCGTCACGTCTTGTCCGCGAAAGCTGATTGCGCCGGTGCGCGGCGCCAGCAGCCCGGCGATGGCACGCAGCATCGTCGATTTTCCCGCTCCGTTCGCTCCGATCAGCGCGACGATCTCGCCCTCCTGAATGTCGAGGGAAATGCCGCGGCACACCGACAGGGGACCATAGGCAAGCTCCAGGTTCTCGACGGCGAGGAGCGCGCTCACATCAGCTCTCCGCCGAGATAGGCCGAAACGACCGCCGCGTTCTTCTGCACGTCCGTCGGCACGCCCTCGAACAGGTGCTGCCCGTAGTCCATGACCAGGACACGGTCGGCGACGTTCATCACCAACTCCATATTGTGTTCGACGACGACCACGGTCACGCCGTTCTGGCGGATCGTCAGGATGCGGTCGAGCAGGCGGTCGACCTCCGAGGCGTTGAGGCCCGCGGCCGGCTCGTCGATCAGAAACAGGCGCGGCTTGGTCGCGAGCGCGCGCGCAAACTCGAGCATGCGCTGTTCGCCGTAGGGGAGGAAGCCCGCGAGCGTATGCCGGCGCGCGGACAGCCCCATGAAGTTCAGCAAGTCCATCGCCTCGTCATGGCAGCGTGCCTGGTCGCGGCGGAATGACGGGCCGTGAACGAGGTATTGCCACGCGGGAATATCGTGATGGATGTGGAAGCCCGCGACGACGTTGTCGAGCACGGACAGCTGCTTGAACAGCCGGATTTTCTGAAAGGTGCGCGCGATGCCGAGCCGGACGCGGCGGTGCGACGGCAGGCCGGCAAGATCTTGCCCGTCGAAGCTCAGCGAGCCGGAATCGGGCTGGTACACGCCGCTGATGAGATTGAGCATCGTCGACTTGCCGGCGCCGTTCGGCCCGATGATCGCGAACACGACGCCGGATGGAATGTCGAACGAGACGTCACGCACGGCACGCACGCCGCCGAAGCTCTTGTGCAGGCTGTGCGCGCTGAGCAGTGCGCTCATCGCGCGCCCTTGCGGGTGAGACCCAGCCGGGCCCGCACCAGCCGCGCCGCCTGCACGAGCCCGCCGGGCATGAACAGGACGACAAGCGTCAGCGCCGCACCATAGACGACGAGACGAAGATCGCCGACGCCGCGCAGCAGCTCGGGCAGCAAGGTCAGCAGGATCGCGCCCCAGACGGGCCCGATCAGCGTGCCCATGCCGCCGACGATCACCATCGAGAGGATGGTGAAGGACTCGGTTATGAAGAACGCGTCGGGGACGAGCGTGCCGACGAAGGTCGCATAGAAACAGCCCGCGGCGCCCGCGACGGCCGCACCGACCCCGAAGGCGAAAACCTTCCATGCAGCGGCGTTGATGCCAAGCGAGGCCGCCGATATGTCGTCCTCGCGCACCGCCGTGAGCGTCTCGCCGATCGGCGAGCGCACGAGCTGATCCAGAATGAAATAAACGAGCAGCGTGAAGGCCGCGACCAGATAGAACAATGCGACCGGATTGCGGAAATCGACGACCGGCAGTCCGGGAATCGCAATCGCCGGGGGTGGTGGAATCGCATAGATGCCGAGCGGGCCCTGCGTGAGGCTGATCCAGTTGAGCAGGATCTGGTGGATGATCACTGCGAAGCCGAGTGACGCGATCGCCAGATAGTGCCCGCGCAGCCGCACCGCGAACAGTGCGAGGATCATGCCCGCGAACCCTGCGAATGCGACGCCGGCCGCGAACGCGCCCCAGAACGGCACGCCGAGCTTGGTGATGAGCAGCGTCGAGACGTAGGCGCCGAGGCCGTAGAAGGCCGACTGTCCAAGATTGAGCTGGCCCGCATAGCCGAGGATGAAATCGAGGCCGAGCGCCAGCAGCACGTTGATGGCGCAGACGGTGAGGTTGGTCTGCCAGTAGCTGCCGGTGAGAACCATCGGCAGCACCGCGATGGTGATAGCGGCCGCGAGGAACGCGAGACGGCGCGACGCCGGCGACGGTCCGTAAGCTTGGTGCGCGACTGCGTCAGACATTTTCTTCGCGTCTCTCCGAAATGAGGCCGGTCGGACGGAATGCCAGCATCAGCAGCAGAAGGCCGAACACGACGATGTCGATCAGCCCCGGATCGAGATACTGCGTGGTGAAGCTTTCGATCAAGCCGACGATCAGGCCGGCGAGGATCGTTCCCTCGACATTGCCGAAGCCGCCGATGATCACGATGGCAAACGCCTTCACGATCACGGAGGCGCCGGCGAACGGGGTGAGCACCAGCACCGGCGCGAGCATCGCGCCGCCCATCCCGGCGAGCGCCGAGGCGAGCACGAAAGTGAGCATGATGAGGTAGTTCGGATTGATTCCCATCAGCCCGGCGGTCTCGCGGTCCTGCGAGACGGCGCGCAGCGCCTTGCCGAGGAACGTGAACCTCATGAAGGCGTAGAGCAACGCGATGGTGGCGGTCGACACCACGATGATGATGACGCTTTGCAGCGTGAAGAACGTGCCGGCGATGCGGAAGACTCGTTGGCTGTACGGGGTCTCGAACGCGTAGGGCACAGGCCCGAAGAGGCTGAGCATCGCGTTCTGCAGCATCACCGAGACACCGATGGTGGCGATCAGCGGCAAGAGCTCGCTGCCCTTGCGGCGCAGCGGCGCGAAGATCGCGACGTTGATCAGGAAGCCGAGCACCGCGCCGACCACAAGCGCGACGCCGATGCTCGTGAGGTAATTGCCGCCGAGCCCATGCATGAAGAAGTAGGCGGAGAACGCGCCGAGCGTGACGAAATCCGCGTGCGCGAAGTTGATCTGGACCAGCACGCCGTAGATCAGCGTCAGGCCCAGAGCGACGAGCACATACAGGCTTCCGAGAACGATGCCGTTGATGGCCTGCTGCGCGACGATCGCCGCGGTCACGCGGCTAATTCCACTTCAGGGCCTTCCAGGACAGATCCGGTAGCGTTTCCATGTAATGGATCGTATCCATCTTGATGTTCTGGTTGGTCTTGTCGAACTCGACGCTCCCGGTGACACCGGCGAAGTCCTTGGTCGCTGCGAGCGTGTCGCGGATGGACTGCGCATCCTTGGCGCCGCGCTTGACCACATCGGCGATAAGCATGATCTGGTCGTAGGCGTGCGCATTGAGATGGGTCGGATCGGCGTTGAACTTCGCCTTGAAGGCGGCGACGAAGTTTTTCACCATGTCGCGCTGGTCCGTCGGATCGAATTGCACGATGCGGACATAGCCGGTCGCGGCCTTGCCGGCCTTCTGCTCGAAGCCGAACGGGAGCCAGATCGTGCCGAGCTGGATCGCCGCACCGTCGCCGCCCTTCACCACGCCGGCCTGCGCCAGCGCCTGCGTGATCTTCAGGCCCTGGCCCTCGAGCGTATAGGTGGGGATCACGTCGATCTTGCCGAGGCCGGCGATGCGCGTCGCGATCGACGTGAAATCGTTGATGTCGCGCCCGAAGCCGATCTCCTCCAGCACTTTGCCGCCGAGTTTCGTGAAGGTCTCCTTGAACACCCGGGCGTTGCCGATGCCCGCATTGGTGTTCTCGAACAGGAGTACGGCGGTGCGTGCGTTGAGCTTGTTGTAGGCCTGCGTCGCGATGTCGACGCCCTGCATCACCTCGTTGGGCATGATGCGGAAGGTCCACGGATTTCCCGGATCGGTGATCTTGATCGCGGAGGAACCCGCATTGAGCAGCGGTATCTTCGACTGCTCCATGATCGGCATGATGGCGAGCGTCGCGTCGGAACACTCCTCGCCGATGATGACGTCGGGCTTGTATTGATCGATCAGCCGCTTGGCGGCCTGCGAGGCCGGCAGCGGACTGCAGGCGGAGTCTTCGTACTGAACGGAGAATTTGTAGCCATTGACGCCCGTCTTGTTGAGCTGCTCGAGCGCGAGCTCGACACCCTGCTTGTCCTGTGCGCCGAAATAGGCGCCCGGTCCCGACATCGGCAGCAAAGCGCCGATCTTGATGGTCTTGTCCTGCGCCATGAGAGGAGCGGTCGCAGCCAAGCTGACCGCAATACCCGCAGCGAACAGAAAGCCGGCTTGCCTGCGCATAGACCCCTCCGTTTTTTAAGGCTTGTCGAGCCTAGCAATGAATGTGCCGCGCGTTCAATCGCCCTGCCGCCGCGAGGTCGCGGCCTATTGCTGGAAGTTGCAACTGCGGCGATTAGCGCGGTCTTGCGCAATCGCGCCAATCGGGGACAATGCGCGAACACGCCACTCCGCCGGAATGACGACATGAAAATCAAACGGATTGAGCACGTCGCCATCGCGGTCAAGGACCTCGAAGGCTCGAAGAAAATGCTCACCGATCTGTTCGGGCTCAGCCTCGAATACGAAGAACAGATCAATGCCACGCGGCTGGCGATGTTTCCCGTTGGTGAAAGCTATCTTGAGCTGCTGCAGAGCGACGATGCCACCTCCAAGACCGCGCAGTGGATCGAAAGCAAAGGGCAGGGGCTGTTTCATATCTGCCTCGAGGTCGACGACATCGTGCAGGCGCTGAGCGAGCTCAAGTCGAAGGG
>JAXDNZ010000594.1:0-7202 GCA_034669185.1 Hyphomicrobiales bacterium | reverse complement strand
CTCGACAATCATATAGTGCGGCCCGCGCGGCAAACACAGTCGTTCTACCGGTCGTCGCCACCCGCGAAAGCGGAAGATGACGACCACGAGCGTCCTCTATTCATCCTCCAGCGGCAGGCCGACGTAGTTCTCGGCGATGGTCTGCTGGGCGGCGCGCGAGGAGAGGAGATAGTCGAGCTCGCCGAGCTGGATGTTTCGCTCGAACGCCGAATGCGCGGGAAAGCGATGCAGCAGCGAGGTCATGTACCAGGAATAGCGCACGACCTTCCAGACGCGGCGCAGGCACGTGTCGGAATAGCGCTCGAGCCGCTCCATGCTGTTCGTACGGAAAAACTGCGTCACCGCACGCGCGAGCACGCGCACGTCGGCGGCTGCCGTATTGAGCCCTTTGGCGCCGGTCGGCGGCACGATGTGGGCGGCATCGCCCGCCAGGAACAGGCGGCCATGGCGCATCGGCGCGGCGACGAAGGCGCGCACCGGCGTCACGCCCTTCTGGAAGATCTTGCCCGCGACGATCTCGTGTCCGCCGGCGTCGTCCATGCGCAGACGCAGCTCGTTCCAGAACCGGTCGTCGGACCAGTTGGCCGCATCCTCGTCAGCGGCGACCTGCACGTAGTGGCGCGAGATTTTCGGAGAGCGCCGGCTGCACAGCGCGAAGCCGTTGTCGTGATTGGCGTAGGTCATTTCCTTGATCGGCGGCGATTCCGATAGGATGCCGAGCCAGCCGAACGGAAACACATGATCGTAGGTGGTGAGCGCGCTCTGCGGGATCGCCGGCCGGCAGACGCCGTGGAAGCCGTCGCAGCCTGCGACGATGTCGCAAGTGAGCGTGTGCTCGGCGCCGTCCCGACGGTAGCGGACCGTGGGCCTGTCGGTGTCGAGACCGTCGAGCGCCGTCACCTCCGCGTCGAATTCGATCGGACCGCCATCGGCGATGCGCGCCGCGATCAGGTCCTTCACCAGCTCCTGCTGGCCGTAAATCGTGACCACCTTGCCGCCGGATAGGCCGGGCAGATCGATATGGATGATCTTGCCGCGGAAGCGGATGTCGATGACGTCGTCGATCATGCATTCGCGCCGCAGCCGCTGATCGACGCCCAGCTCACGCATCAGGTCGACCGTGCCCTGTTCCAGCACGCCCGCGCGCACGCGGTCCTCCACATAGGCGCGGCTGCGCGCTTCGAGCACGACGCAGTCGATCCCCTCGCGGGTGAGAAGATGCGAGAGGAACAGGCCAGCGGGCCCTGCCCCGATGATGGCGACCTGCGTGTGCATTCTTGTCCCCGGCAACATCGCGCCACTGCACTTGCCGCACAGGCGAAGCGATTTTCAAGCCCCAAGGCCCGCAGTGCGCCCGTGCGCCGGGACCATTCCGCGCCGGCGTTGCCGATGCAGGAAACCAAGCAATGAAGGTCGCCGCTGGATCTGAAGAGCTGCAAGCGCGGCTCGCAGGGCGATACCGAATGCCCCAGCCTGAAACCGCCGCCACATTTAGCAACGAGAGCAGGCATTTCGCCATGTCGCTCTTGACGAGATTTTTCAGTCAATGAAAAGATCGGGCGCCTGTACTGGGGAGGACTCCCATGGGCATGGTGATGGTGAGGTGCCCGATCACGGGCAATGAGATCGCGACCGGCATCGAAACAGAGTCGGCCATCCTCGAAGCCTTGCCGAAAATCGAAACCGCGGTGCGCTGCCCCGATTGCGGCGAGAAGCACTTCTGGACGATCGAGCACGCCTACATTGCGGGAGAGTCGAGACGGCGGGCCGGTGCCTAGCCGGCGCGCGCTGCTCGACGCGGACTGCGGAGCTCGAGGGCGAAGATTGTTCGCGTCGTCAGTAGGCGGCGCTTGCTTGACGCGCCGCAGGGCGAGTCGTTCCCAGCATGCTCATGATTTACTTGGTTTCGCGTCTCGACGCTGCCTCAGCGAGGCGCTTCCAGGCATCCGCCATCTCAAGTAGCCGCGCTTTCTGATCTGCATCTTTCGCTTGTTGCGCAATCCGCAGACACTCGGCGGCATATTCCTTGTACCGCTCGGCAGCTCCCGCACTCATGCAGAATCGCTCCCGCGAGACCTCGTCTGCGGTAATGCGGCCAAGGCAATGGTGTTCCGTGGACCAAGCCGGAACTCCGGCGGAGACCCGCGCGTTTTTGTTCCGCCATGCAGGACGCAAAGACATATCGGCAGTACGCCGAAGATTGCAGGAAGCTCGCGGAGACGATGCCGGGGCAGCGCGAAAAGCTGCTCGAAATAGCCGCCGCTTGGGTCAAGCTCGCCGCGAAGGCGGATGCCCAGACGAACAAGAAGGGTTAGGCGTACGACACGCACACGCTTCCATCCGGCAGTTGCTCTACTCCCCCGGCACTTCCGACGCGCCGCCGCTGCGATGGAATAGAAGGCTTAGTTCTTTCGCTTCCTCAACCGCAGTTCTCCCTCGATCACACGATGGGCCGTGCGTCCAACGATCTGGAACGCCGCCGCCATCCGTGCCACATCCTTGTTCCACTTCACGCCGAGCACGGATCACGTATGACGGCCGCCGGGGTCGCGACCGAAGAGCAGCGCCGCTACGCCGTCGCGGTCGCGGCGCTGGTTGCCGGCGCGGTCGCGATGGGCGCCTCGGTGCTGTTCGTGCGCTGGGCCGACGTCGGGCCTTACGCCAGCGCGTTCTGGCGCGTTTTTCTCGCGCTGCCGCTGCTCTGGGCCTGGATGCGGCTCGAAGGCCCGCGCCGGCGCCTGGCGCTCGACCTGCCGATCCTGCTCGCCGGGCTGTTCTTCACCGGCGACCTGTTCTTCTGGCACCTCGCGATCCTCGGCACGACGGTCGCCAACGCCACCTTCCTCGCCACCACCGCGCCGATCTGGGTCGCGCTCGGCGCTTGGGCACTGCTCGGCGAAAAAGTCGGTGCCCGCATCCTCGCCGGGCTGGCGCTCTGCATCCTGGGCGGCTTCGCGCTCATCGGCGAGAGCTACGGCTTCGCACCGCAGCGGCTCGCCGGCGACCTGTTCGGGATCGCGACCGCGCTGTTCTTCGGCTGCTATGTGCTGAGCGTCCGCGCCGGGCGCGCGCGCCACGGCGCCGCCGCGCTGATGTTTTGTTCGACCGCGATCACCGCCGCCTGCCTGTTCGTCATTGCACTGGCGTTCGAGCCGCGCATCCTGCCGCAGTCGCTTGGCGGCGTGGGCGCGCTGGTCGCGCTGGCGCTGATCTCTCAAGTTGGGGGCCAGGGCCTGGTGGCGGTCGCGCTCGGCACCTTGCCGGCAACGTTCTCCTCGCTGGTGATCTTCCTTGAAGCGATCGCGGCGGCGACCTTCGGCTGGCTCCTGCTCAACGAGCCGCTCGGGATGGTGCAGGCGCTCGGCGCCGTGCTGATCCTCATCGGGATTTTCGTGGCACGCCCGCGTGGGCGCTTCGAGGCCGGGCCATGACGGCGCGCGCGTTGCTCGAAAAATTGTTCGACATCGCGATCGCAGCCGCGCATCCGGCGACGTGCCTGGTGCGGCATCTGCCGGCGCCGCCGCCCTCCGGACGGCTGATCCTGCTCGCCGCCGGCAAGGCCGCGGGCTCGATGATCGAGGTGGCGGAGGCGCACTATCTCGACCGCTGCGGGCTTGCGGCGAACCGCGTCACGGGCGTGGCGGTCGCGCGCCACGGCTACGGACGGCCAACGCGCGCCGTGCCGATGATCGAGGCCGGCCATCCGATTCCCGACGCGGCGGGGCTTACGTCCGCCGCGGATGCGCTGGCATTGGCGCAAAGCGCGACTGCCGATGATCTCGTGGTCGTGCTGATCTCGGGCGGCGCTTCGGCGAACTGGATCGCGCCGGCCGCCGGCCTCGCGCTTGCCGAAAAGCAGGCGGTGACGCGCGCGCTGTTGCGGTCGAGCGCGAACATCGGCGAGATCAACACGGTGCGAAAGCACCTTTCCCGCATCAAGGGCGGACGTCTCGCCCGCGCCGCACACCCCGCGACGATCGTCACCTGCGCGATCTCGGACGTGCCGGGCGACGATCCGGCCGTGATCGGCTCCGGGCCGACCGTGCCGGATCCGACGACGCTCGCCGACGCGCGCGCGATCGTCGCGCGTTTCCAGCTCGATGTGCCCGAAGCCGTCACCCGCGCGCTCGCCGATCCGGCCAATGAAAGCCCCAAGCCCGGCGATGCCGCCTTCGCCGCAGCGGATTTCAGGCTGGTCGCGCGTCCGGCCGACGCTTTTCGCGCCGCCGAAGCTGCGGTGCGCGCGGCCGGCTACGAGCACGTCTTCCTCGGCGACCAGGTCGAGGGCGAGGCGCGCGAGGTCGCGGCCGTTCACGCCCGGCTGGCGCGCGACCTGCAGGCCGCCGGCCGCCGCGCCGTGATCCTGTCCGGGGGCGAACTGACGGTGACGATCCGCGGCAACGGCCACGGCGGGCCGAACCAGGAATACGCGCTGGCGCTCGCCATTGCGTTGGCCGGCACGGCCGGCATCGCGGCGCTGGCCGGCGACACCGACGGCACCGACGGCGGGGCGGGCAGCGCCAGCGATCCGGCCGGCGCCTTCGTCGACGGCACGACCGCCACACGCGCGCAGAAACTTGGCCTCGATCCAGCCGCGTTTCTCGCCGACAACGATTCAACCGGCTTTTTCGCGCGCGTTGGGGATCTCATCGCGCCGGGGCCGACCTTCACGAATGTCAACGACTTCCGCGCCATCGTCGTTGACAGTCCGTCCGAACCGGCGCGAAATCCTGCGATTGCATGATGAGGCAACGACAAACCGCACCCGGTCGTTACCGTGCCAAGGCCGCCGCGTGGCGCCGGATCGCATCCGCGCTCGGGGCGGCTTTTGCGCTGGCGGCGGTGTTTGTCTGCGTCCTGTCCGGACCCGCTGGCGCGGATTTCCGCCTCTGCAACAACACCGCAAGCCGGGTCGGCATCGCGATCGGTTACAAGGATGCCGAGGGCTGGACCACCGAAGGCTGGTGGAATCTCGGCGCGCGCAGCTGCGAGACGCTGGTGAAGGGATCGCTGATCGCGCGTTTCTATTATGTCTTCGCCGTCGACTACGATCGTGGCGGCGAATGGTCCGGCAAGGCCTTCATGTGCACGCGCGACAAGGAATTCACGATCCGCGGCATCGAGGACTGTCTGGCGCGCGGCTTCGACCGCACCGGCTTCTTCGAGGTCGACACCGCCGAGCAGCGCAATTGGACGGTGCAGCTCACCGAGTCGACCGAGCAGGCGCCGCAAACGCCGCTGCCGCAATATACGCCGCTGATCCCGACGCCGCCGGCCGCCGCGCCGCCGAGGCAGCCGGGCAAATGAGGCGCCTGCGCCGCACCAAGATCGTCGCGACGCTCGGTCCGGCATCCTCGGAGCGCGCAATCATCGCCCGCCTGTTCGAAGCCGGCGCCGACGTGTTCCGCATCAACATGAGCCACACCTCGCATGACGCGATGCGCAGGCTGCACGCATCGATCCGCGCCGTGGAGAAGGAATACAACCGTCCGATCGGCATCCTGGCCGATCTGCAGGGGCCGAAGCTGCGCGTCGGCACCTTCCAGGGCGACGCCGTGATGCTGAAGAAGGGCGCGACCTTCGTGCTCGACAGCGACGATGCGCCGGGCGACGCGAGCCGCGTCTACCTGCCGCACCCGGAAATCCTCGCCGCGCTCGAGCCCGGACACACGCTGCTGCTCGACGACGGCAAGGTGAAGCTTGTGGCGGTGGAGACGTCGGCAAAGCACGCGGTCACGCGCGTCGAGATCGGCGGCAAGCTTTCGGCGCGCAAGGGCGTGAGTCTGCCCGACACCACGATCGGCTTCTCGGCGCTGACCGGCAAGGACCGCTCCGACCTCGAAGCCTGCCTCAACACGGGCGTCGACTGGATCGCGCTGTCCTTCATCCAGCGGCCCGAGGACATCGCAGAGGCGAAAAAGATCACGCGCGGCCGCGCCGCCGTGATGTCCAAGATCGAGAAGCCGCAGGCGGTCGCGCGCCTGTCCGAGATCATGGACTTCACCGACGCGCTGATGGTCGCGCGCGGCGATCTCGGCGTCGAAATGCCGCTCGAGAAGGTCCCCGGCATCCAGAAGCACATGACGCGCGCCGCGCGAGCCGCCGGCAAACCGGTGGTGGTCGCGACCCAGATGCTGGAATCCATGATCACCAATCCGGTGCCGACGCGCGCCGAGGTCTCCGACGTCGCGACCGCGATCTTCGAGGGGGCGGACGCTGTGATGCTCTCCGCGGAGTCCGCCGCCGGGCAATATCCGGTCGAAGCGGTCGCGACGATGAACCGCATCGCCGAGGAGGTCGAGACCGATCCGATCTACCGCTCGATCATCAACGCGCAGCGCGCCGCTCCCGAGGCGACCGGAGCCGACGCGATCGCGGACGCGGCGCGCCAGATCGCCGAAACGCTCGATCTTGCGGCGATTGCATGCTGGACCTTCTCGGGCTCCACCGGCTTGCGCGTCGCGCGCGAGCGGCCGGCGTCGCCGATCGTCGCGATTACGCCCAACGAATCGACAGCGCGCCGGCTTTCGGTCGCCTGGGGCGTGCACTGCATCGTCGCCGAAGACGCGCGCGATCTCGACGACATGGTCGAGCGCGCTTGCCGCCTCGCGTTCCGCGAAGGCTTCGCCAAAGCGGGGCAGCGCATCATCATCGTGGCCGGCGTGCCGCTCGGCACGCCCGGCGCCTCCAACATGGTGCGGATCGCTTTTGTCGGCTCGGAGACGACCCAGGATTAGACGCTAGCGCGCCGCCGCTGTGGCGAGCCGGCCGATCTCCGCCACGACCAGATCGGCAGCAACGTGCTGCACCGCGTGCCCGACGCCAGGCAGCACGATCAGCCGCGCATGCGGCAACGCGGCGGCAAGCGCGCGCGCGTGGATGTCCGGCGATACGATCGTATCGCGGTCGCCCGTGATGATGATCGTCGGCGCGGTGATCTCGCCATAGCGCGGCGCCTGGCGTGTCACGCTCTCCTTCAAGGCCGCGACATCGCGTGCGTTCGCGACAAACACGGTGGGCCGCAGCAGCAGGGCGAGGGCGGAGCGGCGCGCATATTCGGCAGGCATGACCTGCGGCGCAAAGACCGTACGGGCGAGCGTGTCGAGGAACGGGAACGCGAGCGGCAGAACGATCGTGCGCGCGAACAGCGGTCCGATCACCGGCGCCGATGCGAGGCGATAGAACCAGGCGATGCCGCCCGG
>JAXDNZ010000593.1:0-6098 GCA_034669185.1 Hyphomicrobiales bacterium | reverse complement strand
CCGCGCGATCTCGATCGAGCGCGTCAGCCGCACCGTCATCGAGGACGCGACCTCGCCGCGCGCAAGCCGCTCCTTCACGGAATTGCGCACCACGATTTCGCTCATGCGGCGCCCTCGAACATGTAGCCATCGCCCTGCCGGCGGACATAGCCGCAATACGGCGCACCGAGGTGCATCGGCATCAGCAGCGCGCCGCGCTCGCAGGCGCGCTTCAACCCTGTTGCGCGCGACTCGAGCGCCTTGTCGGGCCAGAGGCAGTAGCGGTCGTTCCAGTCCGGCCGCACGATCTGGATCGCGTTGTGGATGATGTCGGCGCAGAACAGGCCCTCCTCGCCGCGCGAACGAATACGAAACGACAGCATGCCGGGCGCATGGCCGGGAACAGGCTCGGGCGCCAGGCAGCCGGCGACTTCCGACTTGCCGTCCATGAAGTCCGCGAGCCCCGCCGCGACAACGGGCACCACGCTGTCCTCGAACGAGCCCTGGTTGACGCTCGTGTCCTTGTCGAATTCGGCTTTCCAGTAGTCGTACTCGTCCTTGGGACAGAGATAACGCGCCTTCGGGAATGTCGGCACCCATTTGCCGTCCTGCTCGACCGTATTCCAGCCGACATGATCGGTGTGCATGTGGGTCATCACCACATGCGTCACCTCGTTCGGTCCTGCGCCGATCGACTCCAGCCACGGCATCACCAGGGTGTTGAGCCGGTCCATCCGCGCCGCGCTCGGGCGGACCTTGCGATTTCCCACGCCCGTGTCGATGACGATCACATTACCGCCCGCCTTCACCACCCAGAGCTGGATCGTGACGATCAACCGGTCGATGCCGGGCGCATAGTGGTTCGGCGCGAGCCAGTTTGCGTTCGCCTTCAGCACCGCTTCGCGCTCGGCCTTGTCGACCGCCGGATAGAGAAATTCCGGCGGATGCGTCGGCCCGGAATATTCGATGACGCCGGTGATGCGCGCGTCGCCGACGGTGTGGTGGTGGATCATGGCTCGTCGACAGCCTGGTTCGCGACCACCGAGGGGCGTGCAGCGAAAGTCTCATACCATTTGGCGAGGCGCGGGTGACCCTCGCGCCACGCCAGCTCGGCGAAACGGAAGTCCACGTAGCCGAGTGCCACGCCCAGCGCGATATGGCCGATGGAGAACGGCGAACCACCCAGCCCGTCAGCCTCGTCCTCCAACAGTTCGACGGACATGACGGTCTTGAGCCGCCACGCATCGACATGTTTTCCCGATCGCCGCTCCGAGGGCCGCAACTGCTCGCCGCGCCATGTCAGCATCGTATCGAGCATGCCGTCGCCGAGCGCCTGGCGGCGCAGCGCGACGAGGCGCTCGGGGAACGCCGGCGGAAAGAGCGTCCCGCCGTGGACCGAGTCGAGATATTCGCAGATGACCCTCGAGTCGTAGATGATCGTGCCGTCGTCGAGCCGCAGCGTTGGCAGGCGGCTCTGCGGATTTTCCTTCATCAATTCCAGGTTCGGCGCCGACGCGGCGACGACCGGGCGCACGGTGCGCATTCGGGCGCCGACGCCCAGCTCATGCGCGACAATCATCACCTTGCGCACGAACGGCGAACGCGGCGACCAGTGCAGCAGCATGTCTTGCATGGTTCCCTTCCCCGCCGAGAGATTGGCATCGAACGCCAGGGCTGGAAAGTCATGGCGCCCTCTCGTTTCGTCATGGCCGCAGCCCGTCGTGAATGCTAGAAGCATGACCTGATCAGACTGAAACACGCCTCGCCCGCTCGTCTCCGCGAAAGCGGGGACCCAGAGCCCAGATCAAGGAAAGAACTGGATTCCCGCTTGCGCCGGAATGAGCGGGAGTGCTTCAACGCCAGCCGATCATGCTCTAGGAATTGAAAAACCGGGCGGGACGGATGCCGATCGACAAGCGCGTGCAATCGACCGCAGAGGCGCTTGACGGTGTCTCGGACGGCGCGACCGTCTTCATCACGGGCTTCGGCGGCGCGGGTTTTCCCAACAAGCTCATTCGCGCACTGCGCGATCGCGCGCCGAAAAACCTCACCCTGGTCGTAAACTCGGCGACGCACCGCTACTCGCTCACCCACGAGCTGATCGCCGCGGACCTCGTGCGCAAGGTGATCTGCACGGCCGCGCGCGGCCACGACAAGGAACCCTCACCGTTCGAGACGCGCTGGATGGCGAACAAGATCGAGCTCGAGATGGTGCCGCAGGGCACGTTCACCGAGCGCATCCGTGCCGGCGGCGCCGGCATTCCGGCCTTCTTCACCCCGGTCGGTTTCGGCACGGAGCTGGCCGCCGGCAAGGAGGTGCGCCGTTTCGGCGACCGCGACTTCGTGCTCGAGCACGCGATCAACGGCGACCTTGCGCTGGTGCGCGCCGACACCGCCGACCGCACCGGCAATCTCGTGTTCAACTATGCGCAGATGAATTTCGGCCCCGTGATGGCGACGGCCGCGAAGCTGGCCGTCGCCGAGGTGCGCATTGTGACCGACGATCTTTTGCCACGCGAGCGCATCCAGCTTCCCGGCGTCTACGTCGACCGTGTGGTGGCCGTGTCATGAGCGCGCTCAATCGCCTGCAGATCACCTGGCGCGCCGCGCAGGACATCGAGGACGGCCAGCTCGTCAATCTCGGCATCGGCCTGCCGGTGCATTGCTCGGACTATCTGCGGCCGGACGTGGACGTGACGCTTCAATCGGAGAACGGCGTGATCGGCGTCGGTCCGCTCGCCGCCAAGGAAAAGGCCGACCCCGATCTGGTCGATGCCGGCAGCCGGCGTATCACGCTGCGGCCCGGCGCTTCGATCGTCGACTCGTCATGGTCGTTCGCGATGATCCGCGGCGGGCACATCGACGTGACGATCCTCGGCGCGTTCGAGGTGGCGGCGAACGGCGACCTCGCCAACTGGGACATGCGCGTGCCGAACCGAGGGCCGCTGGTCGGCGGCGCGATGGATCTCGCCGCCTGCGCGCGCGAAGTGCGCGTCATCATGGAGCATGTCACGCGCAAGGGCGCGCCGCGGTTGCTGGAGAGATGCGCGCTACCGCTGACGGCGGTGCGTTGCGTCAGCCGCGTCTACACCGACCTCGCCGTGGTCGACGTCATGCCGCAAGGCTTTGTCGTGCGCGAGATGGTCGAGATGAGCCGCGAGGACTTGCAGGCGAGAACCGGCGCAAAGCTGTCGTTCGCCAGCGATTGCAAGACGCTCACCGCGCCGCCGATAGAAGTGGTGGATTGAATCCGTCCGCTCCCTGCGTAGCCCGGGTTGAGCGCAGCGAAACCCGGGACGGAATTCGCGAAGACCACGGCTTTCGCTTTGCTCAAGCCGGGCTACAAGCTTTGCAAAGGACTGGATGCCCGCTTTCGCGGGCATGAGCGGACGGGTTGTGAAAGGAGTGCCATGAGCTTCATCGACATCAACGGTGTCTCGCTGCGCTACGACGTGCAGGGCGCCGGCAAGCCCGTCGTGCTGATCCACGAGATGGGCGGCGCGATCGAGAGCTGGGACCTCGTCACGCCCCTGCTGACGCCGAAGCGCCGGGTGATCCGCTACGACAAGCGCGGCATGGGTCAGTCGGAAAAGGTCAAGCCGCCGCTCAAGATCGATACCATGACAGACGATCTGATCGCGCTGCTCGACGCGCTCGGCGTTATCGGCAAAGTGCCGCTGGTCGGCACCGCCGTCGGCGGCGCGATCGCCTTGCATACCGCGGTCCGTTTTCCGGATCGCATCGCCGCCGTGATCGCGACATCACCGGCGATCTCGCTTCCCGACGCAACGCGCGCCGCGACGCTCGAACGCGTCGGGCGCTTCGAGCGCGATGGCGTGCGCGTCGCGTTCGAGGCGACCGCCGCGAACGGCTACCCGGAGGAGTTGCGCGGCGACAAGACGAAGTTTGCGGCTTTCCGCGCGCGCTGGCTCGCGAACGACCCGGTCAGCTTCGGCGCGATCTATCGGATGCTCGGCGACATGGACCTGTTCGACGAGCTCGCCTCGATCAAGTGCCCGGTGCTCGTCATCGGCGGCGAATTCGACCGCGGCCGCCCGCCCGCCGTGGTCGAACCGATTGCGAAGGGGATTCCGGGCGCACGGTTCAAGGTACTGCCGACCGGGCACTATGCGGGCTTGCAGACGCCGGAGTTGGTCGCCGCGGAGATCAGCGCGTTTCTGGATTCGATAGGCGCCTGACTCTCCGCCGTCATTCCGGCCGAGCGAAGCGAGGGCCGGAATCCATAACCACGAAACAAGAGATGTGGCACGGTTTTCCCATCGACGCTGTCGTGGTTATGGATTCCGGGCTCGCCGCTTCGCGGCGCCCCGGAATGACAGCCAGCTACACCGTCGCGCTCGTCCCCAGGATCACGCTCGACTGCGCCGAAAGCACGCCGCCATTGCCGTGCACCATCGCGACGTCGTGCTTCTTGACCTGCCGCTCGCCGCACTCGCCGCGCAACTGGCGCACACCCTCGATCAGGATGAACAGCCCGTACATGCCGGGATGGCAATACGAGAGCCCGCCGCCGTTGGTGTTCACCGGCATACCGCCACCGGGCGCGATGTTGCCGTTCGAGACGAACGCCCCGCCCTCGCCCTTCCGGCAGAAGCCGAGGTCTTCGAGGAACAGGATCGTGTTGATGGTGAAGGCGTCGTAGAGCTGCACCATATCGCAATCCTTCGCGGACAGCTTCGCCATCTTGTAGGCCGCTTCCCCCGCGGCCTTCGCGCCGGTGACGGTCAGGTCCGGCATCGACGAGATGTTCATGTGCGTGACGCCGTGGCCGCAGCCGAGTACATAGGCCGGTGGTTTCTTCAGCGATTTCGCACGCTCGGCCGAGGTGAGCACGATGGCGCCGCCGCCATCGGTCACCAGGCAGCAGTCGCGCACCGTGAACGGATGCGAGATCATGCGCGATTTCAGCACGTCCGCCACCGTCAGCGGCTTCTTCTCCCACGCGGCCGGATTGAGCTGCGCCCACTTGCGCGCCGCGACCGCGACCTCTCCCAACTGCTCGCGCGTCGTGCCGTATTGATGCATGTGACGCGAGGCCGCGAGCGCATAGGCGCTCGCCGGCAGGAACGGCTTGAACGGGGTCTCGTAAGGATTGATCTCGCGCTGCGAGGCCTGCTTGCGCCCGACGCTCCGTTGCGTCGAGCCATACGCGATCACCGCGACATTACACAGCCCCGCCTGGATGGCGGCCGCCGCCTGCGCGACGTGAAACTCGAATGACGAGCCGCCGGTCATCGAGGAGCCGATGAATTTCGGCGCGATACCGAGATATTCGATCAGCGAGATGATCGACATGCGCTGCTGCGTCATCGCGCAGAACAGGCCGTCGACGTCTTTCAGCGTGAGGCCGCAATCCGCCAGAGCGCGCGAAATGCCCTGCGCGCACAGATCCATGGGGCTCATGTCGTCGGCGACCTGGCCGAGATCGGATTCCGCGGCCCCGACGATCGCCGCCGCGCCGCGCTTCAAACCCTCCATCACGCGGCCTCCGGAGTGAAGACGGGGATCGGCGCGTCCTCGCCGCCTCCCTTGTGGACGCGGAATTTGACCCGCATGCCGATCGTCACGGCGTCCGGCGCGATGTCCTCGACGCGGCTCATCAGACGGAAGCCCTCGTCGCAATCGATCAGGGCGACGTTGAACGGCTGCCCTTCCGCCGGATATACCACTGTCGTCGCGTAGACGGTGCCGCGCCCCTTGCTGACACGCCATTCGAGCTTGTCGCTGCCGGTGAACGGGCAGAGCACGCGCGGAAAGAACACCGCACGGTTCGCCTCCGGACTGAACTGATAGGCGAGCTCGCCTTTTTCGAGGTGCGAGACGTAGGTCGCGAGCGGCGACGTCGTGGCGTTGGGCATCGGGTTCTCCCTCGCCCAACTTTGCCTCGACGCCCGACGCGACGCAACACGTGAACCGAGCATGCTGCGCATGCACGGTCGTTCATAGGCGATTGCGGAGCGGGTGCGGAAGCTGCCGTAGCTATTGCGCGACGACCTGGTTGCGCAGCGTGCCGATCCCGCTGATCTCGATCTCGCACACATCGCCCGGCTTCATGTTCTCCGGGATGCCGTCGGTGCCCATCCACATCACATCGCCGG
>JAXDNZ010000592.1:0-5029 GCA_034669185.1 Hyphomicrobiales bacterium | reverse complement strand
CTTTGGCTTGCCGGCGTTGCGTTTCCTCGCCGGTTTGGGGGTCGTCGGGCGTGCCATCATGCCGGTATAATGAACGCCGATGAGCCAGAGCAACGTCCAAGCCGCCGATCCGACCCTGTTTTCCGCGCTGCTGACCCCGCATCGCTCACTCGGAAGCGTCGGCTTCCTCGTGCTGATGGCGGGGATCGCCGGCATCAGCTTCGTCGGCGGCGTCGTATTCTACATGGTGGGCGCCTGGCCGGTGGTCGGCTTCCTCGGGATCGACGTCGCGCTGGTCTATTGGGCGTTCCGCATCAACTATCTGGCGGCCGCCGCCTATGAGGAGGTCACCGTCACGGCCACCGAGCTGCGGGTGAAGAAGGTGAGCCACCGCGGCGAGGTCGCCGAATGGTCGCTCAACCCGGTGTGGGTCAAGCTCGACCGCGTGACGCACGAGGAATATGGGCTGCTGCATCTTTTTCTCGTCTCGCGCGGCAGACGCCTCGCGGTCGCGGGCTTTCTCGGGCCGAGCGAGAAGGAGAGCTTCGCGGCGGCGCTTTCGGCCGCGATCGGCGAAGCCAAACGCGGGCCGACAAGGACGGTGCTCTGATCCCTCCCCCGCAGGGGGACGGATGCCGAGAGGACGGGAATCGGGTGGTTTGCGTACGGTACCAGGCCTAAGTCAGGGATAATGAACATGACCCCGGAGACCGCCATGCTGTCCCCCGACCGCCTGCCCGACTTCGAGCACCTGACCCGCGCGCACGACGACTACGTGGTCGTCCGCCGCGCGATCAGCTACATCTCCGAGCACTGGCGCGCACAGCCCGAGATCGAGGAGATCGCGCATGCGGCCGGCGTCACGCCGGACGAGCTGCACCACCTGTTCCGCCGCTGGGCGGGCTTGACCCCGAAGGCATTCCTGCAGGCGCTGACGCTGGACAGCGCACGCAAGCTGTTGCGCGACTCCGCGAGCGTGCTGGACGCGACCTATGAGGTCGGCCTCTCGGGCCCCGGCCGCCTGCACGACCTGTTCGTCACCCACGAGGCGATGTCGCCGGGCGAATGGAAGGCGGGCGGCGAAGACGTCACCATCTCGTACGGCTTCCACCCCTCCCCGTTCGGCCTCTCGCTGGTGATGGCGACCGACCGCGGGCTCGCGGGCCTCGCCTTCGGGGATGCCGGCGAAGAGAAGGCGATGCTCGCCGACATGACGCGCCGCTGGCCGAAGGCCGCGTATCTCGAAGACGCCGCACGCACCGGACCGCTCGCCGCGCGCGTGTTCGATCCGAAGCTGTGGCGTCCGGACCGGCCGCTGCGCATCGTGATGATCGGCACCGACTTCGAAGTGCGCGTGTGGGAGACGCTGCTCGGCATCCCGATGGGCAAGTGCGCGACCTATTCGGACATCGCCAGCAAGATCGGCAAGCCGAACGCCGCCCGCGCGGTCGGCGCCGCAGTCGGCAAGAACCCGATGTCGTTCGTGGTGCCGTGCCACCGCGTGCTCGGCCGCTCCGGCGACATCACCGGATATCATTGGGGCCTGACGCGCAAGCGCGCGATGCTGGGCTGGGAAGCCGGCAAAGTGGCGGCGGCTTGATTGATCCCTCCCCCTCTTGGGGGAGGGTGGCTGCCGAAGGCAGCCGGGTGGGGTCTTCCCACGATACCAACCCCACCCGTCCGCGCCTCTACGCGCGCGTCCACCCTCCCCGCTTCGCGGGGAGGGATAAGCAAGATCACACCCGCTTCCAGAAAAACGTCGTGTCGCAAAAGCCGCCGCCGGGCCACATCGCGTAGTCCGGGATGACGCCGACGCGCTGCCAGCGGCCGCGTTCATAAAGCCGCTCGGCTTCCGCCCCGGCCGTATCGAGCACGAGCAAAGTCCGGCCGCGTCGCCTTGCTTCCTGTTCGATCCGGTCCATCAGCGCGGCGCCAACACCGTGACCGCGCGCGGAGCGATGCACCAGCAGCTTCTTGATGTCGGCCCGATGCGGCTGGTTCGGTGGCGTGTCGAGTCCGAGCTGCACCGTGCCGATGACGCGGCCATCGCGCCTCGCGGCGAGCAGCACGGTCTCGTCGCGCGCGACCGATGCGATCACCGTCTCGAAGAATCTCGCCGCATCGTCACGGCCGAACGGCAGCATGAAGTTCACCGACGCGCCGCCTTCGACACAATCGGCAAGCACGTCCGCGAGTTCACCGATCGCGGCTTGCGCCGCGTCGGCATCGAGAATGAGGATTTCGGCTTCGGACATTGCGCCCCACCCGGTCGCCTCCGGCGACCACCCTCCCCCTTCGGGGGAGCTTACGCCGCCAGATCGAGCTGCGAGGCAACCGTCGAATCCGCGTTGAGCCGGTAGACGATCGGAACGCCGGTACCGAGCTCGCGCTTCAAGATCTGCTCTGGCGAAAGCCGCTCCAGCACCATGATCAGCGCGCGCAGCGAATTGCCGTGCGCCGAGATCAGCACGCGCTCGCCGCGCAGCACGCGCGGCAGGATCTCCTGCACGAAATACGGCAGCGCGCGCGCAACCGTATCCTTCAGGCTCTCGCCGCCGGGCGGCGGCACGTCGTAGGAGCGGCGCCAGATGTGGACCTGCTCCTCGCCCCACTTCTTGCGCGCGTCATCCTTGTTGAGCCCGACGAGGTCGCCGTAATCGCGCTCGTTGAGCGCCTGGTCGCGCACGATCGGAATTTTCTGGCCCATCTCTTCGAGGATCAGGTCGAGCGTGCGCTGCGCGCGCTTGAGCGCCGACGTGTAGGCGACATCGAAGCCGAGGCCCTGGTCCTTCAGCTTGCGCCCGGCCGCCCGCGCCTCGGCGACGCCTTGCTCCGTCAGGTCGACGTCCTTCCAGCCGGTGAACAGGTTCTTCAAATTCCACTCGCTCTGGCCGTGCCGCACGAGCACGAGAAGGCGGTCGCTCATCCGTTCAGTCCTTCAGTCCCAGCACATCGAGCATCGAGTACAGCCCCGGCGGCTTGCCGTGCACCCACTTCGCGGCTTTGAGCGCGCCGCGTGCGAAAATCATGCGGTCGGTCGCCTTGTGGGTGAGCTCGATGCGCTCGTCGGCACCCGCGAAGATCACGCTGTGCTCGCCCGCGACATTGCCGCCGCGCAGCGACGCGAAGCCGATGGCGCCGCGATTGCGCGCGCCGGTGTGGCCGTCGCGACCGCGCTCGGAGCGCGTTTTCAAGTCGATCTTGCGGCCCTCGGCCGCCGCCGCGCCAAGCAGCAATGCGGTACCGGACGGCGCGTCGATCTTCTTGTTGTGATGCATCTCGACGATCTCGATGTCGAAGTCCTCCTCAAGCGCCTGCGCGACCTTTTTCGTCATCACCGCGAGCAGGTTGACGCCGAGGCTCATGTTGCCGGACTTGACGATCGCGGTTTGCTTCGCGGCTGCCGCGACCTGTGCGTCATCGTCGGCCGACATGCCGGTGGTGCCGATGATGTGCGCGATCTTCGTCTCGGCGGCGAGCTCCGCCAGCTTCACGGTGGCGGCCGGGATGGTGAAATCCAGGATGCCGTCGGCCGCGAGCGTCAGCGGCCGCACCTCGCTGGTCACGACCACACGGTTCGGCGGCAGGCCGGCGAGCACGCCGGAATCCTGCCCCAGCAGCGGCGAACCCTCTCCTTCGGTGGCGCCCACGAGCATGAGGCCCGGCGTCTCGGCGATCGCCTTGACGAGCGTCCGGCCCATGCGCCCGCCGGCGCCGGCTACGATCAGCCGCATGTCTGGCATTCGCCTCTCCTCACGAGTGCGGGCGGTATAGCTTGCTGCGTATTCGATGAGAAGCCGGCTGGGCTAATTCGGCCGCTGCAGCCGCTGCGCGAGAAACGGCAGCACGTATGCCCGGTACTGCTCGGGAGCGTGGGCCTCGAAATCGAAATGCCCGGCGTCCTCGAGCATCCAGAGAAACTTCGGATCGCGCACGCGGTCAAACAGCGCGCGCGTTTCGACCGCCGTGGTGCGATCGTCGCGCGCACCACCGACGATCAGCACCGGCGCCCGGATGTCGGCGATGCGATCTATCGGCCGTAAATCGCTAGGCTTTACCCCAATGATCGGCGCCATCAATAGTTCGAACAGGCGTGCGGCCGGCTTGGAGACGATGGTGCCAAGCCGCGCACCAAGCACGACGCTGACCCGGTTCGCCGTCGCGGCACCGATGTCGGGATAGACCGCTTCGAGCACGAGCGCGTCGAGCCGCAGCGGCTCAGGTCCGAGCAAGGCCGCTGCTCCGCCGAGCGAGGTGCCAATGACTCCGATCTTTTCGCCGGGCAGGCGCGCCTTCATGAACGCGACCGCCGCGGCCGCATCGCGTCCTTCCAGTGCACCGAATGTGATGCGTTTACCGGTGCTCTCACCGTGCGCCTGCAGGTCGAACAGCAGGACCGAAAATCCCGCGGCGTGCAGCAGCCGGGCGCGCCGCACCATCCCGAGGCGGTTGCCGCGCAACCCATGCATCAGCACGACGGCTCCGCCGCCAAGCCGACCTGCCACAAACCAGCCGCGGATTGTGGCGCTCGATGCGGATGGAAACTCCACCGCCTCAGCGGCCAAGTCAGCCGGCGGCGTGCCGATGACGGTCTGTGCCGGGGCGGACAGCCACAACCCAACGCCGAGCACCGCCGCGCATGATCCGATGAGGCCGGCGATCACCAATAGCGCGAGCAGCTTGAGCATGACGCGAATAGCGCCGGGGCGATTGGGCCGCAATGAAGGCGTTACGGCTGCGCGCCGTCGTAGCCCTCGATGATCATGATGTCGGCCTGCGCGTGCGGCGCGCGCAGCGCGATCGCTTTCTGGTATTCGGGCGAGCGATAGCAGGCGAGCGCGGTCTCGTAGTCCTTGAATTCGATCACGACGTTGCGCGAGCGGGTCTTGCCTTCCGGGCACTCGTACTGCCCGCCGCGCACCAGAAACCTGGCGCCGTATTTGCGCAAGGGCTCGGCGTTCGCCGCCACATAGGCCTTGTAGCCCTCGGGATTGCTGACATCGACGTGTCCGATCCAATAGGCCTTCGGCATGCGGCTCTCCTCGGTGTT
>JAXDNZ010000591.1:0-3051 GCA_034669185.1 Hyphomicrobiales bacterium | reverse complement strand
ATAGAGCGTGAGCTTGGCCATGGAAATCCTCTTCGCTGCGGCGTGCTGAACCCTTCGCACAGTGCAGACGGCCAAGACAAGAATGCGACCGCAAATGAGGAACCGTCACCGGTCGACGGCAGCAGTTGCCCCGGGGCGCGGCGTCGTGGCTCGCGCGTTCAGCGCACGCCGTAGCTTGCGAATTCGTCCGCGATCTTCTCGTGCAGCGCCTTGGCGGCCGCGACGTCGGCCGCGCCCGAGGTGTCGCCCTTCTTCAGCTTTGCGAGTCCGCGCCCATAGAGGAAATCCCACTTGTTGGGCGGATCGAGCCGCAGCCCGGCCTCGTAGTCGGCGATTGCACGGTCGTACTGGCCCAGCTTCAGATGGGCGAAGCCGCGGTTCTCCAGGGTGTTCGCGACGTTCGGCGCGAGGCGCAGCGACTCGTCGCAGTCGGCGATCGCCTCCTGGGCGCGCCCGACCACGGCACGTGCCCAGCAGCGGTTGTTGAACGCGCGTGCAAAGGTCGGGTCGAGCGCGATGGCCTGGTCGTAATCCCCGATCGCGCGCACCGGGTCGCCCTTGTAGTACATCGCCCCGCCGCGCAGGCTGTAGGCGAGCGCGATTTGCTGCGGCGTGTCGGACTTGCGCTCGATCACCGCGGTGCAGCCGCTGATGGTTTGTTCGAGCGAGGCGCCGTCCTCGCCGCGGCACCAGCGCGCGTTCTGGTCGCTCTGCGCCAATGCGGGCGCGGCAAGCAGCAGCCCCACCAGGGTCATCATGCCTCGTGCCACGGTCGCCCTCCCCTCGCGTGTCGGCTTCCCAAGCCTAGCGCGGATGGCGCGCCGGTGAAATCCGTCGCGGTCGGCACCCTGCGCTATCGCGTTCAGGCCACTGGTTTCGCTTGCGGCATTCTGTATCCTGCGGCCCCAAGAAGCCTTCTGCGCCTGCCAATCAACATATCGGGAGGACGTCCATGACGACGCGGACAAAGCCGCTCAGCCGCCGCATGCTTTTGACCGCCGGCGCCGGGATGGCCGGCATTCTGGCGGCCGGCCGCGCGCCGGCCTTCGCGCAAACGCAGCCGAAGAAACTCGTGTTCGCGCACATCAATGCGATTCCAGAATCGGCGGCGATCGCCTTCGACGCGATGGCGAAGGTCGTGAACGAGCGCTCCAAGGGCGCGCTCGACATGCAGTTCTTCGGAAAAACGCTGATCCCGCAGGAAATCGAGATCATGAACGCCGTGAAGTCCGGCTCGATCGCGATGGGCAGTCCCGCGGGCGCTGCCGCGACCGTGTTTCCCGAGATGGGCCTGTTCCTCGTGCCCTATCTCGTGAAGGACTATGCCTCCGCCTACAAGATGTTCAACGGCGGGATCGGCGACAAGCTCAGCAAAGAGATCGAGGACAAGTACAAGCTCAAGACGCTTTGCTATTTCGACTACGGCTTCCGCCATTTCTGGACCGGCAAGAAGCCCATCGTCGAGCCGCGCGACCTGCGCGGTGCAAAAATCCGCGTGCAGCAGGCCAAGGTGTTCGGCGACACCATCAATGGGCTCGGCGGCAACGCGGTGCCGATGGCCTGGGGCGAAGTCATCACGGCGGCGAAGTCCGGCGTGATCGACGGCGGCGACCTGCCGATCGTCAACATGAAAGCGCTCAAGATCTACGAGGTCTCGAAGTACGCCTCGATGACTTACCACAACTACGGCCCGACCAACGCGGTGATGAACCTGCAGATCTGGAACGACCTCTCCACCGAGCACAAGAAGCTGATCATGGACGCGTCGCGCGAGGCGCAGGAGAAAATCCGCCAGCTGACCGAGTCGGTCGACACCCTTGCGGCGGCGAAGAAAGAGCTCGAGCCGTTCGGCATGACGGTGGTCGAGGCCAAGGTCGACGAATTCCGCAAGATCGCGCAGCAGAAGATCTGGCCCGCCTACAAGAGCCAGTACGGCGCGCTGTGGGACGAGGTCGAAGGCTTCAAGGTTTAAGACCATGCCGCTCGTCCCCGCGAAAGCGGGAATCAGTGCTTTGCCAAGGACTGGATGCCCGCTTCCGCGGGCATGAGCGGATTGCGGCACTAGGCCGATCCCTTGGAATCTCTCACCCATGCTGCGCTTCCTCTCCGCCGTCCCGAAATTCGCCGTCACGGCGCTGATCCTCTTCGCCATGGCCAACCTGCTGATCGGCGTGGTGCTGCGTTATTTCGTCGGCAACATTACCGACTATTTCGATCTCGACCCGGTGCCGTTCACGTGGGTCGAGGAGCTCGGCGAGATGTCGCTGGCGTGGCTGACCCTGGTCGGCGCGGCGATCGGCGTGCACCAGCGCTCGCACTTCACGCTGCACGTGTTCGTGCATCGCCTGCCGGTCGCAGCGCAAGCCTGGATCGGTCGCTTCAATCACGCGCTGATCGTCGGCGTCGGCCTGCTCGCCGCGTGGTACGGCTACCAGCTCTGCCTCCTCAACCGCACGCTCAAGACTCCCGGCCTCGAGATCAACCTCGCCTGGCTCTACGCCTCCTGCGTGGTCGGCGGCGCGCTGATCGCGCTCTACGGCCTGGTGATGATCGTCAACCCGCCGCCGCAAGACGAGAGCGTGCACTGATGCTCCTCCTCGCGGTCGCGGTCATCTTCGCCGCCCTGATCCTGCTCTCGATGCCGATCGTGTTCGCGCTCGCGGTCGCGGGCGTCGCGGGGCTGTTTTTCGGCGGCTACCCGATGCAGCAGCTCTCCTCCGCCTTCGTGTCCGGATCGCAGAGCTGGGTGCTGCTCGCCATTCCCGCCTTCGTGTTCGCCGGCAATCTGATGGAGCGCTGCGGCATGAGCCACGCGCTGGTCGAGCTTGCGCGGGCGCTGGTCGGCTGGGTGCGCGGCGGGCTCGGAATGTCGGTGATCGTGGTCGCGTATTTCTTCTCCGACATCTGCGGATCGAAGATGGCCGAGGTCTCGGCGCTCGGCTCCTCGCTGATGCCGCCGCTGACCCGCGCCGGCTACGACCGCCGCGACTCCGCATCGATGGTCGCGGCCGGCACCGCGATGGGCATGCTGGTGCCGCCGGCGATCTTCAT
>JAXDNZ010000590.1:0-2685 GCA_034669185.1 Hyphomicrobiales bacterium | reverse complement strand
TGTGCCCGGGCATAGCCTTGGCCGCTGCCGCGTCGAGCAGGCAGTGCACCAGATCATTAGCGTCGAGTTGCTTGCTGTGCGACGCAGTGACGGTTGTCAGAACGAGAACAGGGCTCATGATCGTGTCTCTCTCGCCGTCAGGATTGGGTCTGCGGCGAATGATGTCAACATGACCTGGGCGCACGAGACTCCGCTTATGGCCTGATCTGCCCCGTGCCGCGAATGCGATACTTGAACGTGGTGAGCTGCTCGACACCGACCGGCCCGCGCGCGTGCATGCGGCCCGTCGCGATGCCGATTTCGGCGCCGAAGCCGAACTCGCCGCCGTCGGCGAACTGCGTCGAGGCATTGTGCAGCACGATCGCGCTGTCGACCTCACTCAGGAATTTGTCGGCGGCCTTTTGATCGGCGGTGACGATCGCGTCGGTGTGATGCGAGCCGTAGCGCTCGATATGGGCGATCGCGGCGTCGACGCCATCGACGACCTTCGCCGCGATGATGCTGTCGAGATATTCGGCCGGCCAGTCCTCTTCCGTCGCGGCTTTCGCGCGGCCGTCGGTGCGTTGAACGTCGGCATCGCCGCGCACCTCGCAGCCCGCGTCGAGCAGCATCGCGACCAGCGGCTTGAGATGCGTCTTGACCGCCGCGCGGTCGACCAGCAGCGTTTCGGCGGCGCCGCAGACGCCGGTGCGGCGCAGTTTGGCGTTGAGCACGATTTCCTTCGCCATCGCGAGATCGGCGGTCTTGTCGACATAGACGTGCACCACGCCCTCGAGATGCGCGAACACCGGCACGCGCGCCTCGGCCTGCACGCGCGCGACAAGGTCCTTGCCGCCGCGCGGCACGATCACGTCGACGGTGCCGTCGAGCCCGGCGAGCATCAGCCCGACGGCCGCGCGGTCTCTTGTCGGCACCAGCTGGATCGCGTCTTCGGGAAGGTCAGCAGCGCGCAGGCCCTCGGCCAGCGCCGCGTGGATCGCGCGCGCGGAGCGGAAGCTCTCCGAGCCGCCGCGCAGGATCACGGCATTGCCGGCCTTGAGGCAGAGCACGGCGGCGTCGGCCGTCACGTTGGGACGGCTTTCGTAGATCACGCCGATGACGCCGAGCGGCACGCGCACGCGCTCGATCGTCATGCCGTTCGGGCGCGTCCAGCTTTCCGTCACGGCGCCGACCGGGTCGGCGAGATCGCGCACGGTTTCGACGCCGTCAGCCATGGCGGCGACGCGTTTGCCGTCGAGCGAGAGCCGATCGAGGAAGGCCGATGTCGCGCCGGAAGCCTTCGCATCGGCGACGTCCTCGGCATTCGCCGCCAGGATGGCGGCTTCGCTGTCGCGGATGCACTGCGCCATGGCGGCGAGCGCCTTGTCGCGCTGTGCGCCCGGGCTGAGCGCCAGCGCGCGCGCCGCGCTTTTGGCGCGGCGGCCGATATCGCGCATCACGGCCGCGATATCGCTGGTGCCCTCGATGGTTTTCAGTGGCGCGGTCATGGGTCGGCTCAATCGGGGGATGTCCTTAGCATGTCAGGCGATTTCCCGCGAGAACCCAGCGCGCGGCAGCGATTCAACGCCCTAAACGGCGTTTCGCGGCCACCGCCGGCCTGTGGAATACGAGGACAAATCCGGCCGGCGCGGAACGCCTGTCATTGGGGCGTCTTGAGCCGCTGTGCCAATGGCCACGCGAAGGAGATTCTTGATGCCGGCAGCGACACCCCACTTGCCTCGCCGCTTTCCGGCAGGGACCAAATTCGTGGTCGAAGGCGCGGATGCCGCCGGCGGCGGCGTGCGCATCGTCGCGCGGTATCTCGTCTATCCGGACGGCAGGCAGGTCAAACTGCGCGCCCGTGCGCGCCCGGTCGATTGCTACGCGCAACGCGCGGCGAGCGCGACCCGGCATCGCCGGGCCGCATCACCGCGAGAGCGGACTGGCGCTTTAGTAGAGATAATCGTCGCAGATGTTCACGAGGCGCGTCTGGTAGCCGTAAGGCGTCGCCACGGTCTGCGGCACCACGCAGTCATTGTTGTAGTACGAGTACGCGCCGTAGCCGACGAGCGGCAGGCCGACGTAGCCGAAGCGGCGGAAGTTGCCGTGACGGCGGAAGCCGGGGCTTGCGAAGCGCACACTCGGCGAGCGTGCGACAAAGTTGCTGCGGAAAGCGGGACCGCCCGTGCGGAACGACGGGCTAGCTGCGCGGAACGACGGCCCACCGGCGCGGGCGCCGGTAAATCCGCCCCGGGTTCCGCCCGGCCGGGCGTCGGCAGCGGTTGATACGAGGGCGAGGCCGAGTGCCGCCACTGCGGCCGCGGCAGTAATCGAACGCAACATGATGTTTCTCCAACTACGGGGATGCGACGCGCATCCAACGGCCCCTTGCAGTTACTAACGCACAGGCCGGCTGAATATTTCCTGTCAGTGTTCAGCGCCTGCGTTCATCTTCACGTCTCCGCGATGATGATCTCGCTCTCGGGGACGAGCCCCGCCAGCAAGCCATTGAGATAAACCTTGACGGTGTCGTCATTCTGGTCCGGTGCGCGCCATACCGTAACGTTAGGTGCAAGCTCGCCCTGCGCGCCGTGCCATGCGACCATGTACTCCGATAACCAGCCCGCGACCTTTCCGGCCTCGAGCCTTCCGGCAATGGCGTTATGTGCTGCGACGTCCATGGGCGATCTCCGGTCTCAGGCGCGG
>JAXDNZ010000589.1:0-3888 GCA_034669185.1 Hyphomicrobiales bacterium | reverse complement strand
TCCGCTCGCCAGGGCGCTCGGTGCGCGCCATGCGCGCTACGGCGTGACGGCGGGACACTACGAGATCGCCGGCGAGGTGCTGATCTGGGCGCTCGAGCGCGGGCTGGCGAGCGACTTCACCGCCGAGGTCGAGCGCGCCTGGCGCCGCGCCTATGCGTTTCTCGCCGCCGCCATGCGCGCGGGCGCCGGCGAGGTCTCCATGATGCAGGCGGCCGAATAGCCGCGCGTCATTCCGCTGCCGGGCCATCGATTATTTTTCTCAGGCCGATCCCATCCATTGGGAAGCCCGCCGCGATCCAGGCTTCCTCGGCGTTGGCCAGCGCCTTGCCCAGCGCCGGCCCCTTCTCCACCCCGCGCGCGATGAAATCCGCCGCCTTGAGCGGAAATGTCGGCGCGTGCCAGCGCTCCGGCAGCGCCGCGAGATCGCGCCACGGCGGATCATCCGTGCGGCTCTGGGAGCGCGCCCAGGCGAGCAGCACGCGTTCGGCAAAGGCCGCGGGTCCGATGCGATAGATCAGCGTGCGTGCCGCGGCGTCGTCCATCGCCGGCGAGACGCGCCACCATTCCGCGCCCATCGCGGCGAGGCGCTCGTGCTCGGCATTGGAGAGACGCAGCCGTGACAAAAGCCGCTCCGCATCTTCGACGATCTGCACGTTGAGCGCGCCGAGCCGGCGCACCGCATCAGCCGGCAAGCTCATCGCGGCTTCGATCGCGCGCATGCGGATGAAGCTGGCGAGGTGCGGCACGCCGCCGAGCACTGCGCCGAGAATGCCGGCGTCCGCCATCACCACCAGCGTGTCGGCCGCGCGCGGCGCGACCAGGAGCTTCACGAGCTCCATCCGCACGCGCTCGCGCGAGAGCTGTTCGAGCCCGGCGCGCGCCACGATCGCCGCATGCAGCCCGGCGGCGTCGGGTGCGCCTTCGCCATAGGTCGCGTGAAAGCGAAAGAAGCGCAGGATGCGCAGGTAGTCCTCGGCGATGCGCGTCGCGGCGTCGCCGATGAAGCGCACACGCCGCGCCTTCAGGTCCGACAGCCCATCGACGTAGTCGTGCACGGTGCCGTCGGCCGACAGCGAGAACGCGTTCATGGTGAAGTCGCGCCGCTCGGCATCGCGCTTCCAGTCGCGCCCGAAGCGCACAGTCGCGTGGCGGCCGAAGGTCTCGACGTCCTCGCGCAAGGTCGTGACCTCGAACGGCCGCCCCTCGACGACGACCGTCACGGTGCCGTGCGCGACCCCGGTCGGCACCGGCTTGAAGCCGGTGGCTTCGGCGCGGCGCATCACGTCGTCCGGCAGCGCCGTGGTGGCGACGTCGATGTCGCCGGACGGCAGATCGAGCAGCGCGTTGCGCACCGCGCCGCCGACCACGCGCGCTTCCTCGCCGTCGCGGTCGAGCACGCCTAGCAGGCGCGCGAGCGGGCCTTGCCGCAGCCACGGCAGCTCGAGCTTCACTTCGAGGTCCCCGGCACGAGCTTGCCGTTCTCGATGTGCGCCGGCACGTATTGCGAGTTCGGCGCGTCGCCGAAATGCGCGAGCACGATGAAGCTGCCGAGCATCAGGACGAGCGCCGCGATGGTCAGCCAGGCGAGGTTTGCCAGCGACCAGGCGTCGGGATGCAGCACCTCCGCGCGCGTCGCCCACAGATAGATCGCGTAGATCGCGAACGGCGCGAGGAACAGGGCGATCTCGGTGGCGACCGGGCGGAGCATGTTGCTGTGTAGCGCGACGCGGGGTGGGGCGGAAGCGGCGGGCGGCGTGCCTCTTCCCCTCTCCCCGCTTCGCGGGGCGAGGGAAAGAAAGCTCACCCATAAATCTTCTCGTACAGATTCCGCAAAATCCCGGCCGTCACGCCCCAGATATAGCGCTCGCCGAACGGCATCTCGTAATAGTGGCGCGTGACGCCCTTCCAGTCGCGGCTGCCTTTCTTGTGGTTCGCGCTGTCCATCACGAAGGCGAGCGGCACCTCGAAGGCGTCGGCGACCTCGGAGGCGTTGATGCGCAGTGCGTAGTTCGGGATCACGCGCGCCACCACCGGCAGGATGCGGAAGCCGGAGAACGTCAGATAGAGATCGAGATAGCCGATCGGCTCGATCAGCGCGGCGTCAAGCCCGATCTCCTCGTCGGCCTCGCGCAGCGCGGCGGCGAGCGGCGTTGCGTCATGCGGATCGATCTTGCCGCCGGGAAACGCGATCTGCCCCGGATGGCTCGGCAGCTGCGAGGTGCGCATGGTGAGCAGCACGCCGGGCTCGGGATGATCGACCACGGGAACGAGCACGGCGGCGGGGCGCGTCGCCGAGACGCCGACCTGCTCCCATTTGGCCGGATCGGTATCGAGATCGCCGCGCACGAAATCGGCGATCGAGTGATCGTGCAGCGCGGGCGGCACGTCGAGGGTGAGGCGCGCGCGGGCGCGGTCGAAGAAGTCGCGGCCGATGATGGGCGGAGAATCCATCAGCGGGAGTCCTCCGGACTCCGCTCGTCCCCGCGAAAGCGGGGACCCAGTGTTTTGGCCAAGAACTGGATGCCCGCTTCCGCGGGCATGAGCGGGTAGAGAGTCATCAGCGCAAGCCTTTCAGCGAGTCGGCCGGCGCCATGACGAAAAATTCCCCGCCCGACGTGACGCCGAACATGCGCTTGCCGTCCACCTCGCGTTCCTCTCCGAGCTCGACCAGGTCGTAGAACAGCGCGCGCGTGACCAGCGCCCAGAGATCGCGCCGCACATGCAGATAGGGCTTGAGCCCGCCAGTGTCGGGCTCCGGCGTAAAGCGCAGCGGGTGGCCTTGCCCGCACGCGACCCAGTCATCGACATTGGTGCGGAAGCGGAGCACGCGGCTTGCGCCCTCGCCTTCCTGTTTCATCTCGACCGCGGTGAACGGCGCATCGTCGACCGTGATGCCGATCTTCTCCACCGGCGTTGTGAGGAAATACTTGTCCTCCTCGCGCCACAGCACCGAGGCGAACAGCTTTACCAGTGCGGGCCGGCCGATCGGGGTCTTCAGGTAGAACCAGGTGCCGTCGGCCGCGATGCGCATGTCGAGGTCGCCGCAGAACGGTGGATTCCACAAATGCAGCGGCGGCGGGCCTTTCTGACCCGCCTGCCTGGCCGCCCCCACGATGGCGTCGAGGCCTGGAGTTGTCTTTGCGTCAGCCATCAGGCCGGAACCTTGCCCATGATTTGGCCATTGTCGAAAGCCTACGGTACCCGAATCCGGGGCCCGCCTCGCGCGAACGTGATGGGGCTGCCGGTACGCGCAGAAAGCCGAAAATAGCGTAGACTCCACCACGCTAAAGAGAATCAGGCCGGATTTCGCGCCCCAGGCTGGCGCGATGTTTGCATAATTCGCGGGCAGACCTCTGGTTCAACGCGGTTGCGGCGGGTAGCTAGATAACAACGCGATAACAACAGGAGCGGCTATGGCGGTCACGAGCGAGGGGCTCGAAAAGTTCGAGGACATGGTGGTGCGCGCCGCGGAAACCACCGCCGCGCATGTCCGTGCCGCCAAGGCCGCGATCGGGGCCGTCATCTTCGGCCAGGATTTGGTGGTCGACCGCGCGCTGATCACGATCCTCTCCGGCGGCCACGCGCTCCTCGTCGGCGTGCCCGGCCTCGCCAAGACCAAGCTGGTCGAGACCATGGGCATCGCGCTTGGGCTCGATGCACGCCGCATCCAGTTCACGCCCGATCTGATGCCGTCCGACATCCTCGGCACCGAGGTGCTCGAGGAGACGCCGGGCGGCAAGCGCAGCTTCCGCTTCATCTCGGGCCCGGTGTTCGCGCAGCTCCTGATGGCCGACGAGATCAACCGCGCCTCGCCGCGCACGCAGTCGGCGCTGTTGCAGGCGATGCAGGAATTGCACGTCACTGTCGCCGGCAATCGTCACGACGTTC
>JAXDNZ010000588.1:0-2500 GCA_034669185.1 Hyphomicrobiales bacterium | reverse complement strand
GGCATCCGCCTGAAGCGGTGGGTGAGCCTGCACGGCATCGCGCTTAACGTTGATCCGGAGCTGTCACATTTTTCCGGCATCGTGCCGTGCGGCGTTGCGGATGCACGCTATGGCGTGACAAGCCTGGTCGATCTCGGGCTGCCCCTAACCGTGGCCGAGGTCGACATGGCGCTGCGGGCGGAGTTCGAGGGGTTGTTCGGGCCGACCTGCCAAGCACCGCTCGCTCCCGCGAAAGCGCGGGCCCGGTAAAGGACCTGGATTCCCGCTTCGCCGCAATGATCCGGAGACCGCTATTTGGGCGCGGCTTCCGGAGGCTTCGGCTGCTCAGCCGGCTTCGGCGGCTCCTCGCGGCGAACGCAGGTGATCGGCTTTGGTTGGCAGGCGATGCCGATGTTCGGGCACATGGCCGTGTTGGCCACGCGCAGGCAGGTTCGGCACGCGTCGGTCCATTCGAGACAGGTCTTGTCGGTATCGCCGAAGCTGTGAATCGACGCATCGTCCGCGGCGGAAAAATCGGGGGGAGGCGATTGTTGCACGGCGAGCGACGCCAGCGCGATCGGCAGCACCAGTGCGGCGACCGCGGCGGCGAGGTTGATGAGGAAAGGCTGCTTCATCATTCACACCCTGGATAGCACGGAAAACCGCTGGCCGGGTGCGCGCTGTTGGAGGAGATCCGGCCTGCCCTCCTCCACCTCAACCGCCTCGACGCGCGCGCTGCGCGGTCCGCGCCGACAGGCCTCGATCGCGGCGGCGACCGCCTCGGCCGAGCCCGCGAACACCGCTTCCACCGTGCCGTCGCGCCGGTTCCGCACCCAGCCTTCGAGGCCCTGTGCGGCGTGCTCGACGAACGCGCGGTAGCCGACGCCCTGCACGCGCCCGCGGACGACGACATGGCGAATGACGCTCACGCGATCTCTCCGGTTTCGGCCGGCCGCGCGCCCCGATAGCCGGGCGCGAGGCGCCGGAGCCCCTCGATGTAGACCGGCGGTAACTGCCAGTCCTGCGCTGCCGCAACAAGGCGCTGCTGATAGCCCGGCATCGGCGCCCGCTTGCCGCGCCGTCGGCCGACGTAGACCAGCGCTCGCGCGCGGCCCGCGCCCGTCTCGACGGTCACGATCGCGCGGCGGTAAAGCCCGCTGTCGAGGCTCTCGAACGCGTTGAGCGCCGCGAGGTCGCGCGGGGTCAGCCGCCACAGCACCCCGTGCACGCATTGTCCCGGCATGGGCGCGATCGATCCGTAGCCGTCGGCGATGACGTAGCGCCAGCCGCGCAGCAGCGCGACGCCAAAGGCACTCGCGCCGGGACAGCGGCGCGCCATCGCGGCGCGTTCCATGTTGGCGCCATAGGCGAAATAGAGCGTCATGGGGCCGCCGGCGCGGGCAACGGCGCCAGTGGGACGCTCTTGCGCAGGCCCGTCCGCAGCGAGAACACCAACGAGACGAGCGCCGGCAGGCACGCGAGCAAGAGCAGGATCTTCAGCAGCGTCGTGAACACGCCGAAGTCGGGCGAATACAGCAGGCCGAAGATCAGGATGACCAGGAACAGCCCGAGTGCGGCATCGCCGGCCGGCGCGGGCTCGCCCGGCAGCCGGCCCGCATGAGAGCCCGAGCTCAGCCCCGTGAACAACCCAATGACCAGGAGCAGCAGCGAGATCGCGAGCGAATAGACGATCGCGACGCCGATCGCGCCGGCGGCACCTTCATTCGCATCGCGCAGCCGCTTGATGTGCAACGCGAGCCAGGCCCAGATCAGCGCCGCCTGCACGAAGATGAACGGCCACATCCCGGCGCGCGCGATGACGTTGCCCGAGAGGAAGGCCTGCGAGAAGAAACCCAGCAGATAGACCGCGAGCACGCACCAGCCGAAGGTCTTGCGGTCGATGCGGCCCTTGGCGGAAAAAAACAGCCCGATTTCGTCCATGCGCGGCCTCTTCCCGGCCGGATGATGCCGAATCGCGCGGGTAACGCAATCGAAAGGCCGGCCCTTTCATAGTCGCGGCAAGGGCGGGCCCGCACATGGCGATCGCGCTTCGGAACGAGCCGGCAAATCTCAACCACGACGCCCTGCAGGCGTTCGTGCTGCTCGGCGCGCTCGCATTCGCCGGCACCGCACTCGCTTATCTGGCAACGATCTCCTGGGTGGCGCCGATCGCGCGCGATTCGACCGGGCTCGTGGTCGGACGCGATTTCCTGAATTTCTGGATGTACGGACGCGCGGCCGCGCTGCCCGATCCGCAGCGCTTCTACGATCCGCTCGTCTATGCGCGCGAACTCACTGCGCTGCTCTGGCCCGACTACCCGGAACAGAACTTCTCCTATCCGCCGGCCATGATGCTGATCGCCGCTCCGTTCGGCCGCCTTCCTTACATGCCGGCGCTGCTGACATGGACCGCGCTCGGGATCGCGGCGTTCGTTACGGTGGCCCGCCAGCATTTGGACCGGCGCGCGCTGATCGCGCTTACGCTCTCGCCGGCTTCGCTGTTCTGCCTGATGTCGGGACA
>JAXDNZ010000587.1:0-3314 GCA_034669185.1 Hyphomicrobiales bacterium | reverse complement strand
CCGCACGGCGCGCGCCAAAGGTCTGGCACAGAGCCCGATCCTGTTCATGCATGCGCTGAAGAACGCGTCGGTCCCGATCGTCACCGTGATCGGCATCGGCATCGCGCTCCTGATCGGCGGGGCCGTGGTGACCGAGAGCGTGTTCGCGATTCCCGGACTCGGCCGGCTGACCGTGGACGCGATCCTGCGCCGCGACTATCCGGTCATCCAGGGTGTCGTGCTGCTGTTCAGCTTCGTCTACGTGCTGGTCAATCTGGGCATCGACCTTCTCTACACGCTGCTTGATCCGAGGATCCGCTATTGAGCCCGCCGCCCGCGATCGCCGTACCGCTCGAGGACGTCGTAGCCGCACCGTCGCTGCCGGACCTGTGGCCGCCGGTCAAGCCACTGCGCGGCATCACCGGTTTCCTGCGCCGCCATCCCACCGTGGCCATCGGCGGCGTGCTGCTGATCCTGATGGTGCTGATGGCGGTGCTGGCGCCGTATCTGTGGACCGTCGATCCGACCACGCTCAACACCTCGCGGCGTACGCGCGAACCCTCCGCGCTCTACTGGTTCGGCACCGACATGCTCGGGCGCGACATCTACTCGCGGGTCGTCTTCGGTGCGCGGGTGTCGCTCACCGTCGGCTTCTCGGTCGCTATTCTCGCCTCGATCGCCGGACTCGCGATCGGTCTCGTCTCCGGCATGGTGCGCTGGGCCGACGGGTTCATCATGCGCGTGATGGACGGGCTGATGTCGATCCCGCCGATCCTGCTCGCCGTCGCCCTGATGGCGCTTACCCGCGGCAGCATCGGCAACGTCGTGATGGCGATCACCATCGCCGAGATCCCGCGCGTTTCGCGTCTGGTGCGCGGCGTGGTGCTCTCGCTGCGCGAGCAGCCGTATGTCGATGCCGCGGTCGCCGCCGGCACCCGCACGCCGATGATCATCCTGCGCCATATCCTGCCCAATACGCTGGCGCCGATGACCGTGCAGGCGACCTACATCTGCGCCAGCGCGATGATCGTGGAAGCGATCCTGTCCTTCATCGGCGCTGGCGTGCCGCCGACCGTGCCGTCGTGGGGCAACATCATGGCGGAGGGGCGCGCGCTCTGGCAGGTGAAGCCGTTCATCGTGTTCTTTCCGGCCGTATTCCTCTCCGTGACGGTGCTCGCCGTGAACCTGCTCGGGGACGGCATGCGCGATGCGCTCGATCCGCGCCTCGCCAAGGGGCTTTGAGCATGGCGCTGCTCGAAGTGGAGAATCTGCAGACCCATTTCCGGACGCCGGATGGCGTGAACCGCGCCGTGGATGGCGTGTCGTTTCAGATCGGCGAAGGCGAGACGCTTGCGGTGGTCGGCGAAAGCGGCTGCGGAAAATCCGTCACCGCCAACTCGATCCTGCGGCTGGTGCCCGAGCCGCCGGGCCGGATCGCGGGCGCGATCCGTTTCCAGGGTATCGACCTGCTGAAGCTCGACGAGCCGGCGATGCGCAGGATCCGCGGCAACGACATCAGCATGATTTTCCAGGAACCGACGACGAGCCTCAATCCCGTGCTCACCATCGGTCGGCAACTCGGCGAGACGCTCCGGCTGCATGAGGGCCTGAGCAAGGAGGCGGCGCAGGACCGCGCGGTCGAGATGCTCGATCTCGTCGGCATTGCCGAGGCACGGCAGCGCGTGCGCGAATACCCCCATCAGCTTTCGGGTGGCATGCGGCAGCGGGTCATGATCGCGATGGCACTCGCCTGCAATCCGAAGCTGCTGATCGCCGACGAGCCGACGACCGCGCTGGACGTCACCATCCAGGCGCAGATCCTCGACCTGATGCGCGACCTCAAGCGCCGGGTCGGCGCCGCGATCATCATCATCACGCACGACCTTGGCGTCGTGGCGGAAGTCGCCGAACGCGTGATGGTGATGTATGCGGGCCGCAAGGTCGAGGAGGCGGCCGTCGCCAAGCTCTTTCGCTCGCCGCGCCATCCCTACACGCAGGGCCTGCTCGGCGCCGTGCCGAAGCTCGGCTCATCCGTGACAGGCGAAGCAACGCGGCTCGCCGAAATCCCGGGCCTCGTGCCGAGCCTTAAAAGCCGCATCGTCGGCTGCGTGTTTGCCAGCCGTTGCCCGCTCGCCACCGAGCTTTGCCGCGAAGTCGCGCCGCCCCTCGAGCTCAAGGCTTCTGGTCACGTCGCGGCGTGTCATTACGCGCCGCGCGAAGAAGTGGCGGCCGCATGAGCGCGGCACTCCTTCAGGTCAACGATCTGAAGAAGCACTTTCGCGTGCGCGGTGGATTTCTTGGGCGGGCCGCCGCGTGGGTCTATGCGGTCGACGGCGTATCATTCGATATCGCCCGCGGTGAGACGCTCTCGCTCGTGGGCGAATCCGGGTGCGGCAAGTCCACCGTCGGACGGGCCGTCCTGCGGCTGTTCGACATCACCGCAGGCCAAGTCGTTCTCGGCGGCGAACGGATCGATAATCTCTCGGTCGGCGCGCTGCGGCCGATCCGGCGGCGCATGCAGGTGGTGTTTCAGGATCCGTTCTCGAGCCTCAACCCGCGAATGCGGGTGAAGGATATCGTCGCCGAGCCGATCCGCAGTTTCGGTCTTGCCGGCTCGGCATCCGACCTGGATGCGCGGGTCGCCACGCTGATGGACAAGGTGCGGTTGCCGCGTGAAGCGGCACGGCGCTGGCCGCACGAATTCTCAGGCGGTCAGCGTCAGCGCATCGGCATTGCGCGCGCGCTCGCGGCCGAGCCGGATCTGATCGTGTGCGACGAAGCGGTCTCGGCGCTCGACGTTTCAGTCAAAGCGCAAATCGTGAACCTGCTGCAGGACCTGCAGAAGGACCTCGGGCTTGCGATGCTGTTCATCAGCCACGACCTCGCCATCGTCGAGCACATGACGCACCGTGTCGCGGTGATGTATCTCGGCAAGATCGTCGAGTTGGCGCCGAAGCGGCGCATCTTCTCGGGGCCCCGGCATCCCTATACCCAGGCGCTGCTCTCGGCTGTACCCGTTCCGGAGCCGGGCGCGAGCCGCCAGCGCATCATCCTGAAGGGCGACGTGCCCAGCCCGATCAATCCGCCGCGCGGCTGCCGTTTTCACACGCGCTGCCCGTATGCGTTTGATCGCTGCCGGGTGCAGGAGCCGGCGCTGCAATTGGTGGACGCCGGACATCTTGCGGCCCGTCACCTGCTCGACGGGGCGGCGCCGCCACAGGGAACAGAACGCGTCTAGGAATATTCCTACCTGGGCCAACAACCTGGGACGCAACATCAATGAGCCGCGCCTTCGTCAAGGAACAGGACGCCGATTTCGCGGAAGAGATGCCGGA
>JAXDNZ010000586.1:0-3768 GCA_034669185.1 Hyphomicrobiales bacterium | reverse complement strand
GATCGTCGCGATCAACAAGATGGACAAGCCGGACGCCAAGGCCGAACGCGTGCGCACCGAGCTGTTGCAATACGAAGTGCAGGTCGAGTCGCTGGGCGGCGACGTGCTCGACGTCGAGGTCTCGGCGACCAAGAAAATGAATCTCGACAAGCTGCTCGAGACCATCGCGCTGCAAGCCGAAATCCTCGATCTCAAGGCCAACCCCGACCGGCCCGCCGAAGGCACGGTGATCGAGGCTAAGCTCGACCGCGGACGTGGCCCGGTTGCCACCGTGCTGGTCCAGCGCGGCACGCTGCATGGCGGCGAAATCGTCGTCGCCGGCGCCGAATGGGGCCGCGTGCGTGCGCTCATTTCGGCAACCGGAACCCCCACGACGGAAGCCGGCCCCTCGACCCCGGTCGAGGTGCTCGGCTTTACCGGCACGCCCGAGGCCGGCGACCGGCTCGCGGTCGTCGTCAGCGAAGCGCGTGCGCGCGAGGTGACCGACTATCGCGCGCGCCAGAAGCGTGACAAGGCCGCCGCGCGCCAGACCGGCATGCGCGGCTCGCTCGAGCAGATGATGGCTCAGGTCAAGACCGCGGGCCGCAAGGAATTCCCGCTCATCATCAAGGCCGACGTCCAGGGCTCGCTCGAAGCGGTGTCCGGCGCGCTGGAAAAGCTCGGCACCGATGAGGTCGGCGCGCGCATCATTCATTCCGGCGTCGGCGGCGTCACCGAGTCCGACGTGACGCTCGCCGAATCCTCCGGCGCCGCGATCATCGGGTTCAACGTCCGTGCGCACAAGGAGGCGCGCGAGGCGGCCGAACGCGACGGCACCGAGATCCGCTACTACAACATCATCTACAATCTCGTGGACGATGTGAAAGCGGCGATGTCCGGCCTGCTCGCGCCGGAAAAACGCGAGACCATGCTCGGCAATGCGCAAATCCTGGAGATTTTCGTGGTCTCCAAGGTCGGCAAGATCGCGGGCTGCCGCGTCACCGACGGCAAGGTCGAGCGTGGCGCGACCGTACGCCTGATCCGCGACAACGTCGTCATCCACGAGGGCAAGCTGTCGCAGCTCAAGCGCTTCAAGGATGACGCGCGCGAGGTGGTCGCTGGTCAGGAATGCGGCATGGCGTTCGAGAACTACCAGGACATGCGCCAGGGCGACGTGATTGAGTGCTATCGCGTGGAGTCGGTGCAGCGGTCGCTCTGAGTCCGAGTCTCAGCGACATCGTTGATGCGTCGTTGCCGGGCGAAGGTGCAAAGCATCCGAGACCCGGCAATCCATTGGGGAAATAAATGGATGCCGCGGGTCGAGCCCGCGCATGACGATTCTAGAAAGCTATTTCAATGCCACGACATCATCGCGACCGTCCGGCGCCGGGCGCTTCACAGCGCCAGCTACGCGTCGGCGAACTGATCCGGCACGCGCTCGCCGAGCTGCTGTCGCGCGGCGACATCCATGATCCCGTCATCGAGGGGCACATGATCACGGTGCCTGAAGTCGCGATGACCGCCGACCTGCGGCTCGCCACGATCTACGTGATGCCGCTCGGCGGGCGCGACGCGACGCCGGTGATCGAGGCGCTCGAGCGCAACAAGAAGTTCCTGCGCGGCGAGATCGCGCGGCGCGTTAACCTGAAATTCGCTCCTGACATCCGCTTTCGATTAGACGAGCGATTCGATGAGGCGGAACGGATCGAGAAGATACTGCGAACACCCGCCGTCAGACGCGACCTCGACAGCGGCGGCGAGGGCCAATGAGCGCGCCGGGCCCTGTTCGGCCAAGTCCGGTTCTGAACCCCGCGCTGCAGGCGGCCGCGGGAAAAGAACAGGGCAAGCGCGAGAAACGCGACGTCAGCGGCTGGGTCGTGCTCGACAAGCCGGTCGGCATGACGTCGACGCATGCGGTTGCGCGCGTCAAGCGCGCCTTTTCGGCCAAGAAGGCCGGCCACGCCGGCACGCTCGATCCGCTTGCCTCAGGCCTGTTGCCGATCGCGCTCGGCGAAGCCACCAAGACCGTTCCGTTCGTGATGGAGGGCCGCAAGCGCTACCGCTTCACGGTGCGCTGGGGCGTCGAGACCGATACCGATGACGCCGAAGGCCGCGCGATCGCGACCTCCGAGGCGCGGCCGGACGGCGCAGCGGTGCGCGCCGCGCTGCCGCGCTTTACCGGCGCGATCGAGCAGGTGCCGCCGAAATTCTCGGCGATCAAGATCGAGGGCGAGCGCGCCTACGATCTGGCGCGGGACGGCGAGACGGTCGAGCTGAGTGCCCGCACCGTCGAAATCCATCAACTCGCCCTCGTCGAGATACCGGACGCCGACCACGCTGTATTCGAGGCCGAATGCGGCAAGGGCACGTATGTACGCGCGCTTGCACGCGACCTCGGGCGCACGCTCGGCAGCGCCGGGCACGTCGTGGCGCTTCGGCGCACCATGGTCGGCCCGTTCAGCGAGGCCGAGGCGGTCGGCATCGACGAGCTCTCGGGCTATTCCGAGGCCGCCGCGGCCGAGAAAGTCCCGCGGCCGTCCTTTCTCCTCGGGGTCGAAACCGCCCTGCAGGCGCTTCCCGCGCTGAACGTCAGCTCGGCCGATGCGTCGCGGCTTGTGCGCGGCCAGGCCGTCTTGCTCCGCGGGCGCGATGCCCCCATGATCGAGGGATGGATTGCAATCTCGACCGAAGGGACCCTGATCGCGCTCGCGACGGCCGAGAAGGGCGAGCTGCATCCGCGGCGGATTTTCAATCTGCCGAGATAGGCGAGGGGAGGCTCACGATGAAGCGTTCTGCAGTTATCGCAGCGATCTTGATCGGCCTGATGCCGGTACCGGCTGTCGCCCAGAGCGGCTGCCGGGTCACCGGGCCGGTGGATGTGCTTTCCAGTCCGAACGGCCCGGTCATCGCGACACTGCCGAACGGGGCGATTGTTTCGATCGTCAGCCAGGGACGAGACAGCCAAGGCCGGATGTGGGCCCGTGTGGCGAACCTCCAAAGCAAGACCGGCTGGATTTCCCGCGATACCCTCTCCTGCCCTTGACCGCATTCTGGGATTTCGAAGGCGTTACATTTCACTGGCGTTGGGGGGCTTTTTGAGTATATTCCGCCGCGTCGCGCGGGCCTGATGCCCGCGCACTTCGTTAGGCGACCCGGCTGGACGACATCCCGGCCCGGCCGCCCCCAGCGGCAAGCTTCTGTTTAATCAGCGCTTTCCGCCTCATCCCAGAACAAGAGGAAACCCGATGTCGCTTCCTGCCGGCCGCAAGGCCGAACTGATCAAGACGTATGCGACCAAGTCCGGCGATACCGGCTCGCCCGAAGTGCAAGTGGCGATCCTGTCGGAACGCATCAACCACCTGACCGAACACTTCAAGTCCCACGTCAAGGACAATCATTCGCGGCGCGGCCTTCTCAAGATGGTCTCGCAGCGCCGCCAGCTGCTCGATTATCTCAAGCGCACCGACGAAGGGCGCTACAAGACCATCATCGAGAAGCTCGGCATTCGCCGTTGAGTTTTTCGCGCGCGGGACGTCCGCGCGCGCTGTTGGCGGGCCGATCGGCCTGCCGTTGCGTGGCGGCCCGAGCATGATCCCGAAAAGCGATACCGGTTTTCGGAAAAGATCATGCTCAACCAAAGGTCGCCGAGTGTGCCGGACGGAGTGTCCGTCCGTGCTAACCGAATGGAAGAACGCAAAGCCATGGCAGGATCGCCGGACGCTGTCTCGTTTCGCGCAAGCGCCGCGCGCGACAGCGTCTCGCCGTCTTGCTCATGGCTTTCCCTCTTCC
>JAXDNZ010000585.1:0-3893 GCA_034669185.1 Hyphomicrobiales bacterium | reverse complement strand
CGTAAGCCCCTCACGGCAAGACGGGCCAGTACATATCGCCCGCTACCGTTAGAGTCACGGCGAGGGTGGCCCTGCCGGGCCGCTGACTTACCCCAAATCCTTTCGCGGATCGTACGGCTTGCTGTCCCGCCATTCGCGCATGAGCTTTTCCAGCTCCGCGTCCGCCTTTTCGGGCAGCACGAGGCGCACGGTGACGAACAGGTCGCCGTGTCCGCCTTTCTTCGGCAGGCCTTTGCCCTTGAGGCGGAACGTGCGGCCCGCATTGGTGTTCGCCGGGATCGCGAGCTCGACCGCGCCGTCGAGCGTCGGCACGCGTACCTTGGCGCCGAGCACCGCCTCATAAAGCGCGATCGGCAGCTCGAGGCGCAGATTCTGTCCGTCGAGCTTGAACAGCGGATGCGGCGCGATCGACACCGTGATGAGCACGTCACCCGGCGGGCCGCCGTGCGGGGCGGGTCCGCCCTGACCTTTCAGCCGCACCGTCTGGCCCTCGCCGATGCCGGCGGGAATCTTCACTTCGAGGTCCTTGCCGTTCGGCAGACCGACGCGCCGCATGCCGCCATGCGCGGCCTCGTTCAGTGTGATCGTCATGGACGCCGCAATGTCCTGCCCGCGCATCGCCGAGCCGATGTCCTCGGCCTCGAAGCTCGGCCCGCCGCGCGGGCCAGCGCCGCCGAAGCCGAACATGCCGCTCAGGATGTCCTCGAACCGGCCCCCGCCCGGGCCTGCGCCGCCGGGACCCGCGCCGCCACCCCGCGTCGTGGTGCGGCGAAAGCCGTCCGGTCCCCAGGTGAAGCTCTCAAAACCGCCGCCGCGGCCGAAGTCGGGTCCGCCGCCAGGTCCGGCGCCGCGAAAGCCTTCGAAGCGCGGCTTGCCTTCGGCGTCGATTTCGCCGCGGTCGAACGCCTTGCGCTTGTCGTCGTCGCCGACGATCTCGTAGGCCGAGTTCAGCTCGGAAAACTTGTTGGCGGCCTTCGGATCCTTCTTGTTGGAATCCGGGTGCAGCTTCTTGGCCAGCTTGCGATAGGCCTTCTTGATGTCGCCCGCGCTCGCCGAGCGCTGCACGCCCAAGACCTCATAAGGGTCGCGCATTCCGATAGCTCCGACTGAATCCGAGCCGGGACAGGAGGCCCGGCCATTTCCAGTCATGTGGGGGGACTGTGGCCGAACTGCAACGCGGCCGGTGCGTCAAGAGCGTTTCAGCGGCCGCAAGCTCCGGACGGTCCACTTGCCCTGATGGACGCGACAGGCATCGCCCTGCAGCCACGACTCCGCGCCGTCACGGACATAGCTCGCGAGGAAATCGCGGCAGGTGAAGCCGTCCTGGCTGTAGGCGTTGGCCGTCGGCGTCACCGTGCCGCGCGCACCCGTGTTGGGGTTCTCCCAGGGCTGGCTCGCGTTGGCGTCGGTGCGGGTCAGAACTTCCGCGGCCGCCGCCTTGGCGTAGGCGAGGTCAGCGTCGCGAAGGGCCGTCCCCTCGCTCGGTGCCGGGGCGGGCGCATTGCGGATCGCGCTTGTCTGCTCCGGCTTCTCCTCGCCGGTTCGGCCGAGAAAGGAATCGAGCTTGTAGGAGAAACTGCAGCCGCCGGTCGTCACGCCAAGCACGATTGAAAGTGCGATGGCATTGGCGCGCACCCGCCATAGGCGTGCCCGCCGGCTTCCTTTATAACGAGGACGCGGAAGTGGGCGGCGTGGTGCCTTGAGCGCGAAGGGTTTGGCCATGACTGACACGGCCTCCATTGAACAGCCAACATGGTTAAAATCTGGTGATTTCACGGAGGCCGACGAGCCGTTCCGCCTTTTTGATCACTGGTTCCAGGAGGCGAAAAGTTCCGAACCGCGCGATCCCAACGCGATGTCGCTCGCGACCGTCGACGCGGACGGCATGCCGGACGTGCGCACGGTGTTGCTGAAGGGGGTCGATGCGCGCGGGTTCACTTTCTACACCAACACCGAGAGCCAGAAGGGGCGCGAGCTCGCCGCCGCGCCGAAGGCGGCGCTGCTGTTCTACTGGAAGTCGCTCAATCGGCAGGTGCGCGTGCGCGGGGCGGTCGAGCGCGTGACGGCGGCCGAGGCCGACGCCTATTTCGCGACGCGTCCGAAGCAGGCGCAGATCGGCGCCTGGGCGAGCCAACAGTCGCGGCCGCTCGAGAGCCGCTTCGCGTTTGAAAAGGCGATCGCGGTTTATGGCGCGAAATACGGGCTCGGTACCGTCCCGCGCCCGCCACACTGGTCCGGCTATCGCGTGCTCCCCATATCGATGGAGTTCTGGCACGACCGGCCGTTCCGCCTGCACGACCGCATCGTGTTCGACCGCGAGAACGTCAGCGAACCCTGGGTGAAGACGCGGATGTATCCGTAAGGACATTGATGGCAAGCGCTACGACGAACAATCCGCGCCGCACGCTGTTGCTGACGGGGGCAAGCCGCGGCATCGGGCATGCCACGGTCAAGCGCTTCTCGGCTGCCGGCTGGCGCGTGATCACCTGCTCGCGTCACGGGTTTCCGGAAAACTGTCCGTGGGAGATGGGGCCTGAGGATCACATCCAGGTGGATCTCGCGGACCCTTCGAACACCGACGCCGCGATCGCCGAGATCAAGACGCGGCTCGAGGACGGCGAACTGCACGCGCTCGTCAACAATGCGGCGATCTCGCCCAAGGCGGATGGCGGCAAGCGGCTCGACGCGATCGACACCGCGCGCGAGGTGTGGAGCCACGTGTTCCAGGTCAACTTCTTCGCGCCGATCATGCTGGCGCGCGGCCTGATGGAGGAGCTCAAGCGCGCCAAAGGCTCGGTGGTGAACGTGACCTCGATCGCGGGTTCGCGCGTGCACCCGTTCGCGGGCGCGGCCTATGCGACCTCGAAGGCGGCGCTCGCCTCGCTCACTCGCGAGATGGCCAGCGACTTCGGCCGGCACGGCATCCGCGTCAACGCGATTGCACCCGGCGAGATCGATACCGCGATGCTCTCGCCCGGCACCGAGGAGATCGTCGCGCATCAGATCCCGATGCACCGCCTCGGCACGCCCGACGAGGTCGCCAAGATCATCTACGTGCTGTGCACCGAGACCGCGTCCTATGTGAACGGCGCCGAGATCCACATCAACGGCGGCCAGCACGTGTGACGCTTCGTAGATTGGTATTGCTGCGCTGAGCCGCGATCCGGACAAGCGCGCGCCCGATCAGCGCTCTCGCCTAGCCGTCACGACGTTGGGAACGCGCCTGTGCACGAACGTCCGAGGGCGTCGCGCCGAAGCGGCGACGAAGGCGCGGTTGATGGCGCACGGTCGTCTTGTACGAGCCTGATGCGCGTGACTTATCCCCCCACGACCTTGAGCTTCGGCGCCGCCGGGGCGCGCCCCACCATCTCGGCATAAGTCTCGATCGGCGCCGGGCGTCCGACCAGATAGCCCTGCACCTCGTCGCAGGACTCGCGCTTGAGAAACGCGAGCTGCTCGCCGGTCTCCACGCCTTCCGCGACGACCGGCAGGCTCAAGCCGCGCCCGAGCCCGATGACGGCGCGGACGATCGCGGCGGAGTGCTCGTTGCTGACCAGGTTGGCGATGAAGGTGCGGTCGATCTTGATCTTGTCGAAAGGGAACGCCTGCAGGTACGACAGCGACGAATAGCCGGTGCCGAAATCGTCCATCGCGATGCGCACGCCGAGCGATTTCAGCCGCCGCAGGATCGATTGGGCGCGCGAGAAGTCGCCGATCAGCACGCCTTCGGTCACTTCCAGCTCGAGCCGGCGCGGCGCGAGCCCGCTCTGCAGCAGCACTTCATGCACGAGCGCGGGCAGGTTGCCGTGGCGGAACTGGATCGGCGACAGATTGACGGCGATCTGCAACGGTCGCGGCCAGGAAGCGGCCTCGCGGCAGGCCTCGCGCAGAAT
>JAXDNZ010000584.1:0-2514 GCA_034669185.1 Hyphomicrobiales bacterium | reverse complement strand
CTCATCCTCGCGGAACTGAGGCAATACGACGTCGGCCGTCTCAAGCCCGGCACCACCTACGCGGCGGATTTCCCGGAGCAGCGTCCCTCGGACGGCGCGCGCATTCCGTTGCTGGCAGACGTGTTCGCGCTTGCGGCCGAGCGGCGGGCCGATCACGTGCGCTTCAACATCGAGACCAAGATCACGCCGACCTCCGGCGCCGAAACGCCTGACCCGGAAACCTTCGCGACTGCGCTGGCCAAGGCGATTCGAGATGCCGGGGTTGTGGCCCGCGCGAGCGTCCAGTCGTTCGACTGGCGCACGCTTAAGGCGATGCGCAGCATCGCCCCGGAGATCGAACGCGTCTGCCTCACTGCCGAGGCGACCACGCTCGACACCATCCGGCGCGGCGAGCCGGGGCCTTCGCCGTGGACCACCCGGCTCGATGTCGACGACGTCGGCGGCTCGGTGCCGCGCCTGGTCGCTGCCGCCGGGTGCCAGACGTGGTCGCCGCTCTATCGCAACGCCAGGCCCGACGACATTGCCGCCGCCAAGGCCCTCGGCCTGAAGGTGATCCCCTGGACCGTCAACGCGCGCCCCGAGATGGAGCGCCTGATCGCGCTCGGTGTCGACGGCATCATCACGGACTATCCGGACCGCCTGCGCGCCGTGATGGCGGCGCGGGACATGCCGCTCCCGCCGCAGGCGCCTAGTCGCTGATCCGCCGTTTGCTAGCGGCCTACCGCTTTGGTTAGGCTGTCCGAAGCTCTCAGGCGGGACGCATGACCAGCCCCTACGACGTCGACCTCGACCGCAACCCGGCGAACTTCCAGCCGCTCACGCCGCTGACGTTTCTGGAACGCGCGGCCGCAGTGCATCCTGCGCATACGGCCATCGTCCACGGCAAGCTGCGGCGCTCCTACAAGGAGTTTTATGCGCGGGCGCGGCAGCTTGGCTCGGCGCTGGCGAAGCGCGGCATCACGCGCGGCGACACGGTGTCGGTGATGCTCGCCAACACGCCCGCAATGCTGGAGGCGCATTACGGCGTGCCAATGACGCGAGGCGTGCTCAATACCCTCAACACGCGGCTCGATGCCGCGATTATCGCGTTCTCGCTCGATCACGCCGAGACGAAAGTATTGATCACCGACCGCGAGTTTTCCAAGACCGTGAAGGAAGCGCTGGCGCTCTCCAAAGTGAAGCCGCTGGTGATCGACTACGACGACCCGGAATATTCGGGTCCGGGAGAGCGGCTCGGCAGCGTCGGGTACGAGGAATTCATCGCGCAAGGCGATCCCGATTACGCGTGGTACATGCCGGACGACGAATGGGACGCGATCGCGCTCAACTATACCTCGGGTACGACCGGGGACCCGAAGGGCGTCGTCTATCACCATCGCGGTGCCTATCTGCTCGCCACCGGCAATGTCGTCACCTGCGGCATGGGCAAGCATCCGGTGTATCTGTGGACGCTGCCGATGTTTCATTGCAACGGCTGGTGCTTCCCGTGGTCGATCTCGGTCCTCGCCGGCACGCATATTTGCCTGCGCGCGGTGCGGGCGCCGGCGATGTACGACGCGATCGCGGATCATAAAGTGACGCATCTGTGCGGTGCGCCCATCGTCATGGCGACGCTGCTCAACGCGCCCGACAGCGAGAAGCGGCCGCTGCCGCATGTCGTGGAGTTCTTCACTGCCGCCGCGCCGCCGCCCGAAGCCGTGCTGGCCGCCATGAAGCAGGCGGGATTCAACGTCACGCATCTTTACGGGTTGACCGAATGCTACGGCCCCGCGGTGGTGAACGACTGGCACACCGAATGGGACGCGTTGCCGCTCGCCGAGCAGGCGGCGAAGAAGTCGCGCCAGGGGGTGCGCTACGGGGCGCTCGAGGCGCTCGACGTGATGGACCCGCAGACCATGGTGCCGGTGCCGCGCGACGGCGAGACGATGGGCGAAGTGATGATGCGCGGCAACGTGGTGATGCGCGGGTATCTCAAGAACAAGAAGGCGACCGATGCGGCGTTCGCGGGCGGCTGGTTCCACACCGGCGACCTCGGCGTGATGCATGCCGACGGCTACATCCAGCTGAAAGACCGCTCCAAGGACATCATCATCTCGGGCGGCGAGAACATTTCATCGATCGAGGTCGAGGACGCGTTGTACAAGCACCCCGCCGTGCAGGCCGCCGCCGTGGTGGCAAAGCCCGACGACAAATGGGGCGAGACGCCGTGCGCGTTCGTCGAGCTGAAACCCGGCGCAAACGCAAGCGCGGCGGACATCATCGCGCATTGCAAGGCGAACCTCGCGGGCTACAAGGTGCCGCGGCACGTCGTGTTCGGCGAGGTGCCGAAGACGAGCACCGGCAAGATCCAGAAGTTCAAGCTGCGCGAGATGGCGAAACAAGCCTGAGCGTCACGCGTTACCATGGCGGGCACTTTCGTGTATGAGGTCGCGCCCATGATCGGACAACACGAACCGTCAAGCCAGCCGCTCGCCGTCGCGCGCATCGTGCATTACGCCGAGGAAGTGTTCGGCG
>JAXDNZ010000583.1:0-3655 GCA_034669185.1 Hyphomicrobiales bacterium | reverse complement strand
GGCGAGTCCACCGGCAGCCGGCTCTATTCGAGCGCGCTGGCCGGCGGCGCGCAGGCGCTGGGGCGCGACATCGGAGCGATCGAGACCGGCAAGCGCGCCGACATCGTGGTGCTCGACCCCGCGCATCCCGACCTTGCCGGCGGACAGCACACCTGGCTCGACGCTTACGTTTTTGTCGCCGGGCGCGCATTGATCAGCACCGTGATCGCCGGCGGCGAAATGGTGGTGAGCGACGGCCGCCACGCGCATCGCGATCCGATCACGGCGCGCTATCGCAAGGTCCTGGCGCGTCTCGCCGCGTAGGCCCGCTACAGCATCTCCAGCGCCCTTGGCCCGCGCGGCGGCGGAAACGCCTTGTCGAGCGCGGCGAGGTCTTGCGCCGTCAGTTGCAGATCGAGCGCCCCGACATTCTCTTTCACGTGCGCGACGCTTCCCGCCTTCGGGATCGAGATCACGCCGTCGCGGCGCATCGTCCAGGCGAGCGCGACCTGCGCGGGCGTTGCATTGTGGCGTTTCGCTACCCCCGCCAGTTCGCGATGGCGCAAGAGCCGTCCCTGCTCGACCGGCGAATACGCCATGACCGGCACGCGCCGCTTCGCACACCACGGCATCAGGTCATGCTCGATGCCGCGCCGCGAAAGATTGTAGAGCACCTGGTTGGCGACGCAGGCCTTCCCGCCGGGCAGGCTCCACAGCTCCTCCATGTCTGACTGGTCGAAATTGCTGACGCCCCACGCGCGGATTTTCCCCGCAGCCATCAGCTCTGCGAACGCTTCGAGCGTGCCCTTCAGCGGTGGGCTGCCGCGCCAGTGCAACAGAAAGAGATCGATGCGGTCGGTCGCCAGCCGCTTGAGGCTGCGCTCGCATGCCGTGACGGTGCCGCGCCTGGTGGCATTCTCGGGCAACACCTTGCTGACAATGAACACCTCGTCGCGGCGGCCCGCGACCGCTTCGGCGACGACTTCCTCCGCGCCGCCGCTCGCATACATCTCGGCCGTATCGATCAGCGTCATGCCGAGATCGATGCCGGCACGCAGCGCCGCGATCTCGTCCTTGCGCCGGCGCGCATCCTCGGCCATGCGCCAGGTGCCCTGACCGAGCGCCGGCACCGTCTCACCCGACGACAACGTGACGGTGCGAATGGGCTTTGCCGGCATCGGGATCTCCCAAGGCTTTCTAGCGGGCCAGATTGTCCAGCAGCAAGTTCAGCCCCGCGGCCGCGAAGGCGCGCATGTTGGCCTGCCGGTCGCGGCTGCCGGTTTCCAGCGTGATCGCGCGCTCGACGGAGCCCGCGATCGCGAGGCAGCTATGGCCCGCGGCATCGCCGTAGCGGTTGCCGGTCGGTCCGGTCGCGCCGGTCTCGGCCAGGCTCCACGTCGCGGAGAACTGTTCGCGCACGGAGCGCGCGAGCAGCGACGCGTAGATTTCGGTTGCCGGGCGCATCCCTTCAAGCGCCTTGTCCGGAATATCGAGCAGCAGACGGCGCGACTGGCGCGTGTAGACCACGGCGCCGCCGAGAAAATAAGCCGAGGCACCCGGCACCGCGAGCAGCGCGGCCGAAATCAAGCCGCCGGTCGAGGACTCCGCTATGGCGATGGTTGCCTTGCGGGCAATAAGCGCGGCGGCAACCTTCTCGGCGAGCGGGATCAGGTCATTCATCAGGATTGTTCCGGCTGAGAGGAGCTGCATTCAAGACCGCCGGAACGCGGGCCGCAACTGCCGCCCTTGAACGCCGCCTTCGCCGACACCCTTGCGCGGGACCGCCCTCCCCGGCCGCATGGCACCGATGTGTGCAAATACTTTGAAACCACAGCACCATTTCCTCTAAAATCACCGCAACCAACCTTCGGAGGAACCGCATGGGCCGGGCGAGCAAGCTGCGCGCGATGTTGAAACAGGACGGGATGATCGTGGCGCCCGGCGCCTACGACTGCATCACCGCCCGAACCATCGCGCAGGCGGGATTCTCCGCCGTCTACATGACCGGCGCCGGCACCGCCGCGACGCTCGGCTATCCGGACTACGGCCTCGTGACGATGTCGGAGATGGCGGACAATGCCGGCCGCATCGCTGCCGCCGTCGACGTGCCGGTGATCGCGGACGCCGACACCGGCTACGGCAACGAGCTCAACGCGACGCGCACGGTGCGCGAATACGAGAAGCGCGGCGTCGCCGGCCTGCACATCGAGGACCAGGGCTTCCCGAAGAAATGCGGTCACCTCGACAACAAGGTGATCGTCCCGCTCGACGAATATCTCGCCAAGGTGCGCGCGGCCGTCGCGGCGCGTCAGGACCCGGACTTTTTCATCATCGCGCGCACCGACTCGCGCGCCGTGCTCGGTCTCGAAGAAGCGATCCGCCGGGCGAACGCGGCCCTCGCCGCCGGCGCCGACATGGCCTTCGTCGAGGCGCCGCAAACCATGGAGGAGGTCGCCGCCGTGCCGAAGCACGTGAAGGGCCCGTGCCTGTTCAACAATGTGTGGAAGGGAAAGAGTCCCGAGGTTGCCTTCGATGACGCCGCCAGGATGGGATACAAGCTCACGATCGTCCCGGGCATGCTGTTCAAGGCGGTGATCGGCGTGTGCGACGCGACGCTCAAAGCCATGAAGGAACAGGGCCGCCATCCCATCCTCGACACCGGCATGACGGTGCGCGATGCGTTCCGCCGCGTGGGCGCCGACGAGTGGGACGCGGTGAGCGAGCGCTTCCGCGGCGCCGAACCGGCGGTGAAGCCCGCCGTGGCGGCCGAGTAATGGCGTCCCCGGCAACGCTGTTCGACAAGATCTGGGCTGCCCATGCGATCGTCGTGCGCCCCGATGGCGCGACGCTTCTCCATATCGACCGCCACCTGGTGCACGACGGCTCGAACAACGCCTTCCGCACCTTGCAGGAAAAGGGCCTCCCGGTGCGAGACGCCGGCCGGACGTTTGCGACGCCCGACCATTATGTGGCGACCCACGGCCGCGGCCTGTCGGCGATCAACGATCCGAACCGCCGCTCGATGGTGGAAGGTCTCGCGGCCCACACGGCCGAGACCGGCGTGACGCTGTTCGGTCTCGGCGACAAGCGCCAGGGCATCGTGCACGTGGTCGGGCCCGAGCAGGGCCTGAGCCAGCCCGGCATGATCCTCGTGTGCGGCGACAGCCACACGGCGACGCACGGCGCAATGGGCGCGCTCGCCTTCGGCGTCGGCGCCTCGGAAGTCGCCCATGTGCTGGCGACGCAGACGCTGTGGCAGAAGAAGCCGCGCAACATGCGCATCACGGTCGACGGCGAGCTTGGACCTGGCGTCCATGCGAAGGACGTGATCCTGGCGATCATCGCCAGGATCAGCGCGGCCGGCGGCACCGGCCACGTGATCGAGTACGCGGGCTCCACGATCCGCAATCTCAGCATCGAGGGACGGCTGACCGTCTGCAACATGTCGATCGAAGCCGGCGCGCGCGCCGGCATGGTCGCGCCCGATGACACGACCTACGACTATCTCGAAGGCCGGCCCTACGCGCCGAAGGGCGCCGAATGGGACAAGGCGCTGGCCTTCTGGCGCACCTTGCCGACCGACGAAGGCGCGACGTTCGACCGTGAGGTGCATCTCGACGCCGCCGAGATCGCCCCGATGGTCACCTGGGGCACGAGCCCGGAAGCCGCCGCGCCG
>JAXDNZ010000582.1:0-10024 GCA_034669185.1 Hyphomicrobiales bacterium | reverse complement strand
CCCACAAGGGGGAGAGGGTAAAAGAACTCGTGGCTCGCCGCGCCCCTACCCCGCCCCGTCCGTCTTGATCCCGAACAGCTTCGCGGCGTTGAGGCCCAGAATCGCGGCCTTCTCGTCGTCGGAGATCGGCGTGCCCATCACGTGATCCACCGGCGCCGTCTCCCACGGGATCGGATGGTCGGTGCCGAGCATCAGCTGGGTCACGCCGACCTGACTGACGAGATGGCGCAGGCCTTCGCCCGAGAACACCATGGCGTCAAAATAGAGCTGGTTCACATACTCGGACGGTTTCTTCTTCAGCACGACGTTCGGATTGCAGCTCTGCGGCGAGACGAAGCAGGCATGATCGCCGCGCATCTTGTAGGACGGCAGATACCCGCCGCCGTGCGCCGCCAGAACCTTCAGACCGGGGAACTTGTCGAGCGTGCCCTCGAAGATCAGGTGCTGCAGCGCGATCGTGGTGTCGAGCGGGTTGCCGATGGTGTTCGACAGCCAGCCGTTGCCCTTGAGGCGCTCGCCGAGCTGCGGCGTCGATTGCGGGTGGATGTAAAGCACCGCACCGAGCTCTTCGGCCTTCTTCAACACCGGATGAAAGCGATCACGCGCGAAATCGTCGCCCAGCACGCTGCCGCCGATCGCGGCGCCTTTCAGCCCCTGTTTCTTGACCGCCGTCTCGAGCATCTGCGCCGCAAGATCGGGTGCCTGCATCGGCAGCGAGGCGAAGGCCGCGAAGCGGTCCGGGTTCTTGCCGCACAGCTCGGCGAGCTTCTCGTTGTTGACCTCGCAGATCTTCTGCGCGACGTCGCGGTCCTTGCGGTACCAGAACGGATTGATCGACAGGATCTCCATGTCGATCGCCATCGCGTCCATTTCCTTGAGACGCTGGTCGATGACGATGAAGTGCTCTTTCACGCCCTTCACGGGCGGCGGCACGTTCTTGGCGTCCTCGCCCATCAGGTCGATCGCCTCCTGAAAGAAGCAATGCGCGTGCGTATCGATGGTCTTGATGCGCTTGCCCTTGACCATCACGGGCAGCCGCGCCTGCGAGACCTGCTGGGCGTGCGCCTCCCACGGCAGGCCGCAGCCGCAGAACACCAGTCCGCCAAGCGAACCGGCACTCTTGAGGAAATTCCTGCGCGTGGTCATGTCGCGTCTCCCTGATTTTATTGGCCGCGTTGGGGGCAATCCTATCACAGCTGAAAGCCCATGGTGCAGATGGCGCGGCGGGATTAGCATCGTGAAAATTGATAGGGAGGGATCGCATGCGCGTTCCGTCGATTGCCGCGCGCGGGCTGCTGGCCGGCCTTCTCCTGTTCCCGGCCGCCGCGGGCGCGGCCGAGATCAAGGTGATGATCTCGGGCGGATTTTCCGCCGCTTACGAAAAGCTGATGCCGGAGTTCGAACGCGCGAGCGGACACAAGGTCGTCACCCTGCGCGGCGCGTCGATGGGCGAGACGCCGCAGGCGATTCCCAATCGCCTGGCGCGCGGCGAGGACGCCGACGTGGTGATCATGGTCGGCTATGCGCTCGGCAGACTGATCGACCAGGGCAAGGTTCGCGCCGACAGCCGCGTCGATCTCGCCTGGTCGCGCATCGCGATGGCGGTGCGCGCGGGCGCGCCGAAGCCCGACATCGCGACGGTGGAGAGCTTCAAGCAGGCCCTGCTCGCCGCCAAGTCGATCGCCTATTCGGATTCGGCGAGCGGCGTGTATCTGTCGACCGAGCTGTTCCGGCGGATCGGCGTCTATGACGCGATCAAGGACCGGGCGCGCAAGATCTCGGGCGAGCCGGTCGCCCGCGTCGTGGCGCGCGGGGAAGCCGAGATCGGGTTCCAGCCGGTCAGCGAGCTGCGTCCGCACCCCGGCATCGACATCGTCGGGCCGATTCCGGACGAGCTGCAGATCGTCAACGTGTTCGCGGCCGGCCTTGCGTCGCACGCCAAGGAGCCCGACGCCGGCAAGGCGCTGATCGCCTATCTGGTGTCGCCGGCCGCCAACGGCGCGATCCTGGCGAGCGGCATGGAGTTCGCCGACGCGGCGAAGAAGTGACGGCGTTACTGCGCCCGGATGTTGCCTTCCTTCACGACGCGGGCCCACTTCGCCATCTCGCCTTCCATGTAGGCGCCGAACTCGGCCGTGGTCATCGTCACGGCGGCGGCGCCTTCGCGCGCGAACGCCTCCTTCAGCTCCGGCGACCTCAGCGCCGCCTGGATGTCGGCGTAGAGCTTGTCGACGATCGGCTGCGGCGTGCCGGCCGGCGCGACGATGCCCCACCAGTTGTCGGCTTGATAACCTGGCACGCCCGCTTCCGCGATGGTGGGCACGTCGGGCAGCACGGGATTGCGCTTGCCCCCGCCGACGCCGAGCGCGCGCAACTGGCCCGACTGGATGAACGGCGTCGTCTGCACCAATGATGAGAACATCACCTTCACGTGGCCGGCGATGACGTCCTGCATGGCGGGTCCGCCGCCCTTGTAGGGCACGTGCTGCAGGTTCACGCCGGCGACCAGCTTAAACAGCTCGCCGCCGAGATGCTGGAAGCTGCCGACGCCGGCCGACGCATAGTCGATCGCGCCGGGCTTCTCTTTCACCAGCGCGAGCAGCTCCTTGACGGAGTTCACCGGCAGCGACGGATTGACGACGAGCACGTTCGGCCCGGTCGCCATGATCGAGATCGGCGTGAAGGACTTGATCGGATCGTAATTGAGCTTGTAGAGCGCCGGATTGACCGCGTGCGCGAGCGAGACGACGAGCAGCGTGTAACCGTCGGGCAGGGCTTGCGCCGCCGCCTCGGTGCCGATCACGCCGCCGGCGCCCGCGCGGTTGTCGACGAACACCTTGTGGCCGAGCTGGATCGAAAGCTGGTTCGCGACCAGACGGCCGACCACGTCATTGCTGCCGCCGGCCGGAAACGGAATGATCAGCCGCACCGGCCGGTTCGGATAGTCCTCGGCCGCGAGCGGGCGTGCGAGCGCGACCAGCAGAAGAGCGCAGGCGACGAGCCTCAATGCGTGTCTCATGGTGTTTTTCCGTTTCTTGTTTCTCAACGCCTGCACGGCAGATGAAAACTCACTCGGCCGCCGTCGCCCTTGGTCCGTAGCCCAGCTCCGCGAAAATCTCGTCATTGTGCTCGCCGAGCCCCGGCGGCGGTGTCTCGATGCTGGGCCCGCCATGCGCGAACGTAAACGCCGCAACGGGCACGCCGAACCCGCCGTCGACGCCGGTCGCGCCCGTGTGCCGGTGAAGAATGCCGCGCGTGGAGAGATGCGGGTCTGCCACGGCCTCGCCCATGGTGCGCACCCGGCACGCCGGCACGTGACGGCCCTGCAGGAATTCCTCCCACTCGTCCGCCGTGCGGGTCAGCATGATCTCCGCGAGCACCGTCATTTCGCGGTCGTGATCCGCATCGCGCTCGTCGTTGGTCTTCTTCGCCATCTCCGGGCGTCCGACCGCGGCCCACAGTCGCTTCTGTTGGCGCACATTGCTGGCGCCGAGCATCACGAGCGTGCCGTCCTTGGTGGCGAACGCGCCATTGGTCGCATGATTGTGGTGGTTGCCGTGCGGCTTGGGATGCACGCCGTTGCGCAGATAGCCGGTGAGATGCGAGCTCATCAGGATCATCGCCACGTCGAGCATCGCCATGTCGATGCGCTGGCCCTTGCCGGTCTTCTCGCGCTGGAACAGCGCGGCCGAGAGCGCGAAGGCGCCGGTCATGCCGGTCGCGTAATCGATTGCCGGCGAGCCGAACTTGACCGGATGCACCTCCTCGGTGCCGGTCATCGCCATGATGCCGGAGGTTGCCTGGATGACGTGGTCGTAGGCGGTCTGTCGGCCGCGCGGACCCTTCTGGCCGAAGGCCGAGAACGACGCGTAGATCAGCCGCGGGTTGATCTTGGACAGGTCTTCGTAGCCCAGGCCGAGCGCCTCGAACGCGCCGGGGCGATAGTTCTCGACGAACACGTCGGCGGTGGCGACCAGCTTCTTCAAAATCTCGCGGTCGCGCTCGGTCTTGAGGTCGAGCGTGATGGCGCGCTTGTTCGAGGCCTGTGTCAGGAAGCCTGTGCCCATCTGGCGTCGGTTTAATTCCTTGTCGGTGCCCGACGAGCGGCTCTGGTCGGGATCGTTCGGGTCGTCGACCTTGATGACGTCGGCGCCGAGCACCGCGAGCTGATAGGCCGCGAACGGCCCGGCCAGCACGTGCGTCACGTCGATCACACGGATGCCTTCGAACGGACGCATGGCGCCCTCCCCTTTGCGTTGCGGCTGAGAGAATGGCACGGTTTGCCGTTGGCTTGAACCGCGTTTGGAGCCGAGATGTACGACGAAAAATTCATGCGCCGCGCGATCGAACTCTCCGCGCAGGCGCTCGCGACACCGGGCGCACGCCCTTACGGCGCCGTGGTGGTGAAAGACGGCAAGATCGTCGGCGAAGGGCTGAACCAGTCGGCGAAGAATTTCGATCCGACGTCCCATGGCGAGGTGGAGGCGGTGCGCGATGCGTGCCGCAATCTCAAAACGACTGACCTCACGGGCTGCGATCTCTATACGTCGTGCGAGCCGTGCTCGGTGTGCGTCGCCACCATGATCATGGCGGGCGTCTCGCGCATCTATTACGGCGCCTCGCTCGAGCAGTCCGCGGCGGTCGTACCGCGCCCGCCGCTGCCGCCACCGACAACGCTCGTGCGTCAGCAAGTCGGCCTGCCGGTCGAGAAACGCGACATGCTGCCGGCAGAGACAAAGCTCAGCAGCGAAGCGATCGCCGTACTGGAAGCGTGGGTAAGCAAGCAGAAGACGTAAGTCGTCAGGCACCGTTCAGGGAGCAGGCCAATGGCCGCCAGCGATAAGGTGTTCGCAGGCTCGATACCCGAAATCTACGACCGGTTTCTCGTACCCCTGATCTTTGAGCCGTACGCGCTCGATCTCGCCGAACGCCTGGCCAAGGCCGCCCCGCGAAGCGTTCTCGAAGTAGCGGCTGGAACCGGCGTACTCACCCGGGCGATGGGATCGCGCCTTCCCGCGGACCCGCGGTTGACCGTCACGGATCTCAATCAGCCGATGCTCGATCATGCCAGAGCGCGGCAGCCGGATGAGCGGATCGAATGGAAACAGGCCGACGCGCTCGCGCTGCCGTTCGCGGACGCGAGCTTCGATGCGGTTGCCTGCCAGTTCGGCGTGATGTTCTTTCCCGACAAGGTTCAAGGTTATCGCGAGGCACGCCGCGTGCTGAAACCGGGCGGGCGCTACATGTTCAACGTGTGGGATCGCATTTCGGAAAACGATTTCGCCGACGTCGTGGCGCAAGCCCTAGCCACGGTATTTCCCGACGATCCACCGCGATTCATGGCCCGCGTCCCGCACGGCTATCACGACATCGAGCAAATCCGCCGCGAGCTGAACACCGCGGGTTTTACCGATATCGCGATTGAGGCCGTCGATCATCGCAGCAGGGCCGCCTCGCCGCGCGATCCCGCGATCGCCTACTGCCAAGGCACTCCTTGGAGGAGTGAAATCGAGGCGCGGGACGCCCCGCGGCTCGAGGAGGCCACGAACCGGGCGGCCGAGGCCGTGGCACAGCGATTTGGAAACGGCGCGGTCGATGGCCGAATCCGCGCCTTCGTGATTACCGCTGCGCGCTGAGCGACGCTGCGCCTTACTCGGCCGCCTTCAGCACCGGCGTCCGGCCGGAACGGAACTGATCGAGCAGCGCCGCCTCGTCGGCCTTCGCCACCACGAGGTGCCGGGCCTTCACGTGGCCGAAGCCGCGGATCTTCTCCGGGATCGCCGCAAGACCGACCGCGATGTGGTGATTCCCAGGCGTCAGCTTGGCGATGATTTCCGCCAGCAGCGCCTCGTAGTCGGCGACCAGCTTGCGCTCCGTGCGGCGCTCATCCGAATACCCGAAGATGTCGAACGCCGTGCCGCGCAGGAAGCGGAATTTCGCCAGCACGCGGAAGGCGGAGAGCATCCAGGGCCCGAATGTCATCTTTTTCGGCACGCCCGTGACCTTGTCCTTGCGCGCGAGCAGCGGCGGCGCGAGGTGAAACTTGAGCGTCAGGTTGTCGCCCGCGACCTCGTTCTTCACCTGCGCGAGGAACGAGGGATCGGCGTAAAGCCGTGCGACCTCGTACTCGTCCTTGTAGGCCATCAGCTTGAACAGATAGCGCGCGACCGCTTCGGCGAGTCCGGTCTTGCCCGGTGTCTTTGCGGCTTCGGCGGCCTGCACCTGATCGACCAGCGACTTGTAGCGCGCCGCGTAAGTCTCGTTCTGATAGGCGGTGAGGAACCCGACGCGACGCGCCACCGTCTCGTCGAACGATTGCGACAGCCGCCGCGCATCGCTCGCGGCTTCGGGCGCGGGCTTCACCAGCGCCTCGACCGAGGCTAGATCGAACGCCGCGCGGCGGCCGAACTGAAATGCCGCGAGGTTCATCGCGACCGCTTCGCCGTTCAGCTCGATCGCCTTCTCGATCGACTCCGCCGAAAGCGGCAGTGCGCCGAGCTGATAGGCGTAGCCGACCATGAAGATGTTGGCGCCGATCGAGTTTCCCAGCAGCGCGGTCGCAAGCCGCGTGGCATCGACGAAGTTCGTCTTCTCGGCACCGGCCGCGGTGCGGATCGCGCGCTTGAGGCGCTCGGTTGGCAGCGAGAAGTCGGCGTTGCGGGTGAAGTCGCCCGGCAAGATCTCTGCGGTATTGATCACCATCGTGGTGCCGCCGAGCTTTGCGGTCGAGAGCACCTTCTTGTTGCCGACCACCACCATGTCGCCGCCGAGCACCAGGTCGCACTCGCCCGCCGCAACGCGGATGGCGTGGATATCCTCAGGCGTCTTGGCGATGCGGATGTGGCTGTAGACCGCGCCGCCCTTCTGCGCGAGGCCCGCCTGATCGATGATCCCGGCGCCCTTGCCTTCCAGGTGCGCCGCCATCCCGAGCACACCACCGATCGTGACGATGCCGGTGCCGCCGACGCCCGTCACGATGATCGAGTAGGTCTGGCCGATCGCCGGCAGCACCGGCTCCGGCAGCGCCGGAAGGTTCGCCGGCGCATCGACGCCCTTGCCGCGCTTGAGCTTCGCGCCCTCGACCGTGACGAAGGACGGGCAGAAGCCCTTCAGGCAGGAATAGTCCTTGTTGCAGCTCGACTGATCGATCGTGCGCTTGCGGCCCCATTCGGTGTCGAGCGGCTGCACCGAGACGCAATTCGACTGCACTCCGCAATCGCCGCAGCCTTCGCAGACGAGCTCGTTAATGACCACGCGCTTGTCGGGATCGGGGAACTGGCCGCGCTTGCGGCGGCGGCGCTTCTCGGCCGCGCAGGTCTGGTCGTAGATCAGCACGGTCAGGCCCGGGATATCGGCGAGGGAGGTCTGCACCTGCATCAGATCGTCGCGATGATGGATCGTCAGGCCTTTCGGCCACTCGGTACCCTTCGGGTATTTCCACGGCTCGTCGGTGACCACGACGATCTTCTTCGCGCCCTCGGCTGCGACCTGGCGCGCGATGATCGGCACGGTGAGACCGCCATCGTTGCGCTGGCCGCCGGTCATCGCGACCGCGTCGTTGAACAGGATCTTGTAGGTGACGTTCACGCCCGCCGCCGCAGACGCGCGGATCGCCAGATATCCTGAATGATTGTACGTGCCGTCGCCGAGATTCTGGAACACGTGCTTGCGCTTGCTGAATGGCGCCTCACCAATCCAGTTCGCGCCCTCACCGCCCATGTGGGTCCAGCCGAGCGTGTTGCGATCCATCCATTGCGACATGAAGTGGCAGCCGATGCCGGCGTAGGCGCGCATGCCCTGCGGCACGACGGTGGACGAATTGTGCGGGCAGCCGGAGCAGAAATATGGCGTGCGCGCCGAGACGTCGCTCATCGCGGCGACAGCGCTCTGGCCCTGCTTCAGCCGCGAGACGCGGCTCGCGAGCTCATCGTTCGGCGTGCGCGTGAGCACCCGCTCGCCTACCGCGATCGCGATATCGTTCGGTTCAAGCGCGCCCTTCACGGGGAACAGCCAATTGTCGTGCTCGTCGCGCTTGCCGATCACGACGGGCTGGTTCGCGGTGCCGTAAAGCTCCTCGCGCACCTGCACTTCGATCAGCGAGCGCTTCTCCTCGACAACGATGATGAGGTCGAGCCCCGCGGCAAATTCCTTCAACTCGGCGCGCGAGATCGGCCATGGGCAGGCGACCTTGAAGAGCTTGATGCCGAGGTCGTTGCACTTCACCTCGTCGATGCCGAGCTCGTCGAACGCCTGGCGCACGTCCAGATAGCTCTTGCCGACCGTGATGATGCCGATCTTCGGGTTGCGCCCGCCCGAGATGATGACGCGGTTGAGCTTGTTCGCCTTCACGAAGGCGAGCATCGCGTCGCGCTTGTAGTCGTGTAGCCGCGCTTCCATCTCCAGAATGCCGTCGACGAGGCGGATGTTGAGCCCGCCCGGCGGCATCCTGAACTCGTCATCGCCCGGAATGACGATCTTCACGCGGTCGAGCGCAGCGTCGACCACCCCGGTCGACTCCACCGTCTCGTGCATGCATTTGAGCGCCGCCCACGACCCGCAATAGCGCGACATCGCCCAGCCGTAGAGCGCGTAGTCGATGATCTCCTGCACGCCCGCGGGGTTCAGGATCGGGATCATCACGTCGACGAAGTGGAATTCGGACTGGTGCGCGGTGGTGGAGGATTCCGCCGTGTGGTCGTCGCCCATCAGGGCAAGCACGCCGCCGTTCTTTGACGAGCCGGCAAAATTGGCGTGGCGGAAGACGTCCCCGGTGCGGTCGACGCCCGGCCCCTTGCCGTACCACATGCCGAATACGCCGTCGTACTTGCCCTCTCCGCGCAGCTCGGCCTGTTGCGTGCCCCAAATGGCGGTCGCAGCGAGGTCCTCGTTGAGGCCGGTCTGAAAGAGGATGTTGTGCTTGGAAAGATGCGGCGCTGCCCGCATGAACTGCTGGTCGAGACCGCCCAGCGGCGAGCCGCGATAGCCCGAGACGTAACCGGCGGTGTTGAGACCCGCGATGCGATCGCGCTCCTGCTGCATCAGGGTGGCGCGGATCAGCGCCTGGTAGCCGGTGACGAAGATACGGCTTTGGAAAAGATCGTATTTATCGTCCAGAGTGACGTTCTTCAGCGTCATTTGCGCGGGCCTCCGCGAGGCAGTGTGGCGCGGCTGGCGCGCCGCCGCCATGGGCATAACGTTTCGAATGCCCAATCTAGGCAGCGAGTCGCCGCAATAAAAGCGTCAGCAATGCTGACATTTCGGCGAGAGAGGGTCAATTTCGTTCGCGGCCGCGATGCCAGGAGGAAGTTGCCGACGGCGAGGCGACAGCGACATTTGGCGCAATGCAGCATCAAGCCGTGGCGCTCGGACGCGCCGAGACCGCAGTATACCAGCGGTTCAGGTTGGCGCAGTCGTCCGGAATTGTCAGCCTGATCCACCCGGCGAAGTCGGTCAGCACCAGCGTGGAAATGTCCGCGATGGTGAAGCGGTCGCCCGCGACGAATTGACGATTCGCGAGCCGCACGTTCATGGCCTGAAAGAAATGCCCGATGCGCGCGCGCCCGCGCTCGGCAAGCTCCGGGATCTGCGCGTAGTCGTGCGGGCCCGGCAGCGCGCGGCCTTTCAGCCCCTTGGTGGTATTGCGGAACGCGTCCATCGCCGCGAAGAAGCCGTCGCGTTCGATCTGGCGATTGAGCGCGGTCACGACCGCCCGCTCCTGCGGCGTCGTGCCGATCAGCGGCGGATCGGGATGAAGTTCCTCGATGTACTGGCAGATCGCGATCGCGTCCGCGATCACGGTGCCGTCGTCGAGCGCGAGCGCCGGCACGGTGCAGTCCGGATTGATGGCCCGAAACGCCGGCGTGAACTGCTCGCCGTTGCGCAAGTCGACCTGCACGGTCGGCAGCGTGATTCCCTTCTCGGCCAGGAAGATGCGCACGCGCCGCGGGCTTGGCGCGGTCGTGCAGTCGTAGAGCTTCATGGCGGCCCTTTCAGTGCGTCCGCAATCTTGCGCGCCAGACTTCTT
>JAXDNZ010000581.1:0-5663 GCA_034669185.1 Hyphomicrobiales bacterium | reverse complement strand
GGGGCGGCATGATCGAGGTAGGTGAGCGGCACGCCGGAGGCTTTCGCCACCCAGGCGAACAGATCGCGCCAAGCCGCGCTCACGGCCGGGGTGACCGCATACATCCGCGCATTCGCGACAAGCGGTGTCATGCGTAGCGCAGGCGCTGGCCGACGCCGAGGCGCGCCGCCTTCTCCAGCATGGCGTGGCCGAGCGCGATATCAGAGAGGGAGAGGCCGCGATGCCAGAACAGGATCGTTTCGTCATCGCGCTCGCGCCCCGCCCTGCGGCCGGCCACGATCTCACCGATCTCCGCGTATAGCGTCGCCGCCGACAACTTGCCGGCTTCGACGTGCGCCCGCAGCGAGCCGAACTGTCCCGACTTGCACTGCCCCCAATCGTCCACCACGATCTTCGCCATGATGTCGGTCAGCGAGAGCTCGACCGCACTCATCGTGCCGTAGGGCACGACCAGCGCGCCCGGCTTGATCCACGCAGTCTTGAGCAGCGGCGCGGGCTCCGGCAGACGCGAGGCTTCGACCACGATATCGGCGCCCTCGACACAGGAGCGCCAGTCTTTGGTCGCCGTCACGGACTTGCCGAGGTCCCGCGAAAGGCGCGCCGCGAAAGCGATCCGGCTTTCCGGCCTGCGCGAATGCACGCGGATTTCATCAAAGCCGAACAGGCGATCAAGCAGGCGGATGTTCCAGTAGGCGGTACCGCGCGCGCCGATATGACCGAGCACGCGCGACCCTTGGCGTGCCAGATGCTTGGCGCCGATCGCCGTGACGGCGCCGGTGCGCATGTCGGTCAGGTGGCTACCGTCGATGATCGCCTTGGGCACACCGTTGCTCGGATCCATCAACAGCAGCAAGCCGACCTCGGACGGCAGTCCCTGCGTGTAATTGTCGACGTAGTCGCTGATGACCTTGACGCCGGCGAGATTGATCGGCGCCCGAAACGCTCCGCGCAGCACGTTGAAATGTCCGGGCACGGCCGGGTCCGGTACGAGATGCATGCGCGGCTCGATCACCGCCTCGCGCCGGCCCTGCGCCGCGAGCCCGGCCTCGACCGCGCGGATGATCTCGTCCTCGGTCAGCGCCAGTGCTTCGACATCGGGCGCGTTGAGGTAATGCAGGTAAATCGGCGGCATCGAACTTCTCTTGTTGTCGTGCAGTCCGGCGGCGAACCGGTGTCCACCCGGCCGGGCGCTTAGGGCGCGAGCCTGATGTCGGCGTCGCGGATCACCTTGGCCCAGCGCGCAGTGTCGGCGGCGATAACGGCTGAGAGCTCGGCGGGCGTGTTGCCGACCGGCTGCGCGCCTTGCGCCGCGAGCGCGGCCTTGGCTTCCGGCGCCTTGGTCGCCGCGATGACGCCATCGCGCAGTTTTGCAACGATCGCGTCGGGCGTGCCGGCCGGCGCCATCAGCGCGTACCAGGAGACGGCCGTGAAGCCGGGCATGTCGCCGGCCTCGGCGATGGTCGGCACATCGGGGAGCGCTGAATTGCGCGCGGCGCTCGCGATGCCGAGCGCGCGCAATTCGCCGCTATCGATCAGCGGCTTCGCGGTCGACAGCTGCGCGAACATCATCGTGACCTCCCCGCGCAAGACATCGGTGAGCGCCGGCGAGACGCCGCGATAAGAGATATGCATCATGCGGAAACCGGCGGTCCGCGCGAACAGCTCAGCGGCGAGATGCGCGATGCTTCCGGCCCCCGGTGTTGCGTATGTGAGATGCGCGTCCTTGGAGCGCCCGAGCGCAATCAGCTCGGCGACGGATTTCACCGGCGACTTTGCACTCACGACGAGGACGTTCTCGACGTTGGCAATCTGCGTAATCGGCGCGAATTGATTCAGGTCATAAGGCAGGTCCGGGAACAGCGAGGGATTGACCGCCGCGTTGCCGACCGGAACCAAAGCGAGGGTGTAGCCGTCCGGCGCGGACTTGGCGACCGCCGCCATGGCGATGTTGCCGGCGGCGCCCACGCGGTTCTCGACGATCACGCTCTGGCCCCAGTTTTGCGTCATGCGGTCCGCGATGACGCGGGCCAGTGCATCCGGCGCGCCGCCCGCCGCAAAACCGACGACGATGCGGATGGACCTCGACGGATAATCGTCCGCGCACGTCGCCGAACAGACCGACATCGCCATCAACGCGGCCAGCGCCGTTCGCGCGCGTATCACTGGCATTTCCCCTCTCTGGTCCGAAGTTCCGGCACGCAAGCTAGCCTAACAGGCTCGCAGCAAACGCACCAATCTCGCGCCCATGGTGGCGTGGCGAGCACTCGGGACAATTGTCGCGGCTTGTGAAAAACAGTACGCATCGCGGCCGGGACCCGCATTCGCGCATGACCATACGATACGACACGATCTGGCTGGATGGCCGCCTCGCGACACTGGCGCCGGAGGACGGCGGCATCGGTGTCATCGAGGGCGGTGCCATTGCGGCAAAGGATGGCCGAATCGCATTCTCCGGGCCGGTCGATCAGTTGCCGAGCCGGTGGGATGCCGAAGAGCGCGTATCGCTGGACGGCCGCTGGGTGACGCCGGGACTGATCGATTGCCACACCCATCTGGTCCACGCGGGCAATCGCGCTCAAGAGTTCGAACAGCGGCTGGCGGGAGCCTCGTACGAAGAGATTGCACGTCGCGGCGGCGGCATCGTGTCGACCGTGAGGGCAACGCGCGCGGCGAGCGAGGATGCGTTGGTTGCGGAAAGCCTGCCGCGTCTCGATGCGCTCCTTGCTGACGGTGTGACTACGATCGAGATCAAGTCCGGCTACGGGCTTGACGCCGAGACCGAAACCAAACAATTGCGCGCCGCGCGGCGCCTGGGCCGGGAGCGAAATGTCGATGTCTTGACGACGTTTCTCGGCGCTCATGCGCTGCCGCCGGAGGCCGGCGACAGGGACAAATTCATCGACGGTGTCGTCGCGATGATTCCAGCGCTGGCACGCGACAAGCTCGCGGACGCCGTCGATGCATTCTGCGAAACCATTGCGTTCACTCCCCAACAGGTCACCCGCGTGTTCGCCGCCGCCAAGGCAGCCGGCGTGCCGGTGAAGCTGCACGCCGACCAGCTCTCCAATCTGCACGGCGCGAAGCTGGCCGCCCGGCACGGCGCCTTGTCGGCCGATCATCTCGAATACGCAGATGAGGAAGGCGTGGCCGCGATGGCGCGTGCCGGTACGGTCGCCGTACTGCTTCCGGGGGCGTTCTATTTCATCCGCGAAAAGCAGCTTCCGCCGGTCGCGTTGTTCCGCCGGCACGCGGTTCCGATCGCGGTCGCGACGGACTGCAATCCGGGCTCTTCGCCGCTGACGTCACTGCTGCTCGCGATGAACATGGCGGCGACGCTGTTCCGCCTGACAGTGCACGAGTGCCTCGCTGGCGTCACGCGCAGCGCAGCACGCGCGCTCGGCCGTTCGGACATCGGCACACTTGAACCCGGCAAATGCTGCGATCTGGCGATCTGGGACGTCGAACATCCGGCCGAGCTCGTCTACCGCATCGGCTTCAATCCCCTGCACGCGCGCATCTTCAGAGGAAGAGCCTGATGGCAAACCGCCTCGATAACACCCGCACCATCCGGGCGCCGCGCGGAGCGAACATCAGCGCGAAGAGCTGGCTGACCGAAGCACCACTGCGCATGCTGATGAACAATCTCGATCCGGAGGTCGCCGAGAAGCCGCACGAGCTCGTCGTTTATGGCGGCATCGGCCGCGCGGCGCGCGACTGGGAAAGCTTCGACCGCATCGTGTCGTCGCTGCGCGCGCTCGAAGCCGACGAGACCCTGTGCGTGCAATCCGGCAAGCCGGTCGGCATTTTCCGCACGCACGCAGACGCGCCGCGCGTGCTGATCGCGAATTCCAACATCGTGCCGCACTGGGCGACGCTCGACAAATTCAACGAGCTCGATCGCAAGGGCCTGATGATGTACGGCCAGATGACGGCCGGCTCCTGGATCTACATCGGCAGTCAAGGGATCGTGCAGGGCACGTATGAGACCTTCGCCGAGCTCGGCCGGCGCCATTACGGCGGTTCGCTCGCCGGCCGCTGGATCTTGACGGCCGGCCTCGGCGGCATGGGCGGCGCACAGCCGCTCGCCGCGACGTTTGCGGGCGCCTCGATGCTGGCGATCGAATGCCAGCCCTCGCGCATCGAGATGCGGCTGCGCACCGGATATCTCGACAAGCAAGCCACCTCGCTCGACGAAGCGCTGACGATGATCGCAAGCGCCTGCAGGGACAAAAAGGCAATATCCGTCGGCGTGATCGGCAACGCCGCCGAGATGCTTCCCGAGCTCGTCAAGCGCGGCGTGAAGCCCGATGCCGTGACCGACCAAACCTCCGCGCACGATCCGGTCAACGGCTATCTCCCGGCGGGCTGGACGCTTGCCGAGTGGCAGGAGCGGCGCGAGCGCGATCCGAAGGGCGTGGAGCGCGCCGCGAAGGAATCGATGGCGATACACGTGCGCGCCATGCTCGATTTCCACCGCGCCGGCGTGCCGGTGGTCGACTACGGCAACAACATCCGACAGATGGCGCAGGAGATGGGCGTCACGGATGCGTTCGAGTTTCCTGGCTTCGTGCCGGCCTATATCCGGCCGCTGTTCTGCCGCGGCATCGGGCCGTTCCGCTGGGCGGCGCTGTCCGGCGACCCGGAAGACATCTATCGCACGGACGAGCGCGTGAAGGAGCTGATGCCGCACGACCCGCATTTGCACAACTGGCTCGACATGGCCAAGGCGCGCATCAAGTTTCAGGGCTTGCCGGCGCGCATCTGCTGGGTGGGATTGGGCGATCGCCACCGGCTCGGCGTCGCGTTCAACGACATGGTGGCGCGCGGCGAGGTGAAGGCGCCGATCGTGATCGGGCGCGATCATCTCGACTCGGGCTCGGTCGCGAGCCCGAACCGCGAAACGGAATCGATGAAGGATGGCTCGGACGCGGTGTCGGACTGGCCGCTGATCAATGCGCTGCTCAATTGCGCAAGCGGCGCCACCTGGGTGTCGTTCCATCACGGCGGCGGCGTCGGGATCGGCTATTCCCAGCACGCCGGGATGGTGATCGTTGCCGACGGCACGCCGGAAGCTGGACGTCGCTTGGAGCGTGTATTGTGGAACGATCCCGCGACCGGCGTGATGCGTCACGCGGACGCCGGATATGAGGAAGCGATTGCGTGGGCGAAGCAGAAAGGATTGAAGCTACCGAGCCTCTAAACTCTTGCTCGCTCGTCCCCGCGAAAGCGGGGACCCAGGGCCAAGAAAGATAGAACTGGATTCCCGCTTGCGCGGGAATGAGCGAAAGAAAGTCAGTGTTCTTCGGCAGCCAGCACGGCCTCGACGCGGATTTCTTCCGTCAACCGCGCCTTGAGTGACGAGAATTCGGGTGTCGTTTTGATCGTATAGTGGCGCGGGTAAGAGAGCGCGATCGGCACGTCGGCCTTGATGCGGCCGGGCCGCGCGGTCATCACCAGCACACGTGTCGCGAGGAAGATCGCTTCTTCGATATCGTGCGTGACGAACAATACGGTCTTGCGCTCTCGCTCCCAGATGCCGAGCAGCAATTCCTGCATCAGCGCGCGCGTCTGATTGTCGAGCGCGCCGAACGGCTCGTCGAGCAGAAGAACCGCAGGATCATTCGCGAGCGCGCGCGCGATGGCGGTGCGTTGCTGCATTCCAC
>JAXDNZ010000580.1:0-3091 GCA_034669185.1 Hyphomicrobiales bacterium | reverse complement strand
TCTGCGGGCAGCTTCACGCCATGGCCTTCGCGCCGGCGGCGATCGATTTCACGATGTTGTGGTAGCCGGTGCAGCGGCAGATGTTGCCTTCGAGCTCGTGGCGGATGGTCTTGTCGTCGAGGTCGTGGCCCTTGCGCCGGACCATGTCGACCGCCGTCATGATCATGCCCGGGGTGCAGAACCCGCACTGCAGGCCGTGATTGTCGCGGAACGCCTCCTGCATCGGATGCAGCGTTGGGCCGTTGGCGAGGCCCTCGATCGTCAGGACATTCGCCCCCTCCGCCTGCCAGGCGAACATCGTGCAGGCCTTCACGGCCTTGCCGTCGAGGTGGACCACGCAGGCGCCACACTGCGAGGTATCGCATCCGACATGGGTGCCGGTGAGGCGCAGGCCTTCGCGCAGGTATTGCACCAGCAAGGTACGCGCATCGGCATCCGCGGTGACCGGTTTGCCGTTCACCGTCATGGAGACTGCGGGCATATCCCTCTCCCTCCTCGAAAAGCGGGGCCGAAGGCCCTCATTTTGATGCCGAACACGCCTGCTCGACAGGACTACGGGCGAAATCTCGGCGTTTTTGCCGGAAATCGCCGTTTGGAACCAGAACAACTCTGAACCCGGCAACCAGACCGGTCAAGGGAGGGACGCCGTCAAATGACGCACCTCGCAATTGCATGCGGCGCAAGTTCGAGCGGAACCGGCTTGGCGGCCGCTCGTTGAGGAGCGGAGAGGACATCGCCATGGACGCCACTCAAGCCCGCCTGAAAGCCGAGATCGCCGAATTTTCCGAGAACCAGGACCTGAAGCGGCGGGACCTATGGCTGTTTGCGCCACTTCTCGCCGTGGTCGTGGCGCTGCCGCTCGCCATCGTGACCCTGCTCAGTGTCGGGTTGTGGTTTGCTGCGCGCACGGTCGACCTGAGCGTGACATCGCCGCCGACGACCTTCGCGGCCCGCTGGCCGGATCAGGCCTTGCCGGAAACCGTGATCCGCTAAGGCGCTACCCGCCCGCGGCCACCGCTGCGGCGAATTTCTGAAAAAAGTCGTCCGCCATCTTCTTGGCGGCGCCGTTGATCAGGCGCTGCCCGAGTTGGGCGAGCTTGCCGCCGATCTGGGCTTCCACATTGTAGGTGAGCAGCGTACCGCCGTCCCTGTCGGACAACTTCACGTCCGCGGCGCCCTTGGCGAAGCCCGCAACGCCGCCCTCGCCCTCGCCGACGATCCTGTAGCCGTTCGGCGCATCGAGATCCGTGAGCGTGACCTTGCCCTTCCACTTCGCCTTGACGGGACCGATCTTCGTCACCGCCACGGCGGAGAACGATGTGTCGGAGGTTTTCTCCAGCGACTCGCAGCCCGGGATGGTGGCTTTGAGCACGTCCGGATCGTTGAGTTTCTCCCATACGGTCTGGCGCGGCGCGGCGAGCTGTACCTCGCCCGTCATGGTCATGGCCATCGCTCACTCTCCTGTCCGTATCAATGCGCAAAGTGCGTCGCGGCCTGCGCGTAGCCGGTGCGATCCTTCAGATCACCGCCGGACCGCCCTACCCGCCTCAATATGAGACGCACGTCATCCGCGCAATCCGCCTCACGGCGCCATCGAGGAAAAGGCGCATCAGCGCCGCCGCGCCGGCCGACGCGATCGAAATCGGCAGTCCATGCCATAGCGTGCCGCATCTGGCTTGCCGCACCGCCGGATGATAGCAAAGGCCCAACGGTCATAAAGCATAAGCCTGGGGAGAGAGACACGATGCCCACGATCCAGTCGAACGGCTGTCCGATCCATTATGAGGTCGAAGGCGCGGCCGACAAGCCGGCGCTGATGCTGTGCAATTCGCTCGGCACCACCCTGCACATGTGGGACGGCCAAATGCCGGCTTTGACGCAGCACTTCCGCGTGGTGCGCTACGACCGCCGCGGTCACGGCAAGTCCGGCGTCCCGGCGGGCCCGTACAACATGGAGATGCTCGGCCGCGACGCGCTCGCCGTCCTCGACGCCGCCAAGGTCGAAAAGACCAGCTGGTGCGGCCTCTCGATGGGCGGCATGGTCGGGATGTGGCTTGGCGCGAACGCGCCGCAGCGCGTCAACAAGGCGATCCTGTCGAACACCTCGGCCTATTTCGAGAACAAGCAGGTCTGGAACGACCGCATCGCAGTGGTGAAGGAGAAAGGCCTCGGCGCGGTCCTCGCCGGCACGCTCGAGCGCTGGTTCACCAAGCCCTTCCGCGATCGCGAGCCGCAGAAAGTCAAAACGATCGCCGACATGTTCCTCGCCACCAAGCCCGAGGGCTACATCGCCTGCGGGCAAGCCGTGCGCGACATGGATCACCGCGAGCTGCTGCCGAAGATCAAGGCGCCGACGCTCGTGATCGCCGGCACGCAGGACGCCGGAACGACGCCCGAGATGGGCGAGTACATCAAGAGCCGCGTGCCAGGTGCGCAAATCAAGATGCTCGACGCCGCGCACATCGCCAACGTCGAGCAAGAGAGCGCCTACACCGACACGATGCTCAAGTTCCTCCGCTCGTAAGGAAGGTGATGACCCGCCTTGCGTTGACGATCGGCTTCCTGCTCGGCCTGCTCGCGCCCGCTCTTGTGGCGCCGGCCACCGCACAGGACTACCCGACGCGGCCGATCCGCATCGTGGTCTCGTTCGGGCCCGGCGGCGGAGCCGACATTGTCAGCCGCATCATCGGACAATCGCTCTCGGAGAAGCTCGGCCAGCCGGTGATCATCGAGAACAGGCCGGGAGCCGCCGGCACGATCGGCAACGAGGTCGTCGCGCGCGCCGAGAAGGACGGCTACACGCTCGGCATCATGACGGCGGGCCAGATCATCGCGGCGGCGATGAACAAGTCGCTGCGCTACGACACGCTGACGGCGTTCGATCCCGTCGCGCAGGTCGCGACCGCGAGCCTGATCATCGTGACGCGCCCCGACTTCCCGGCGAACAGCGTGAACGACCTTGTCGCGATGGCGAAACGCGACCCTCGGAAGATCGTGTTCGCGAGCCCCGGGTTCGGCGCGACGCAGCACCTCGCGGCGGAGCAATTCAAGCAGATCGCCGGCGTCGACATGCTGCACGTGCCGTTCCGCA